>JABSRK010000260.1 GCA_013213915.1 Planctomycetota bacterium | reverse complement strand
GCCGCGTCGGACCCGGTTTCAGATCGACCTTGAAGGTCACGGACGTCGCGCCGGTCACCACGTCCTGGGACTGATCCACATCACCGATTTTCAGATACGCCTTCTTGCTGGCGAGAGGTCGGTCCTCGTGCTCGGGCCAGCGCCTCAACGTGATCTCGTAGGCGCCGCCGCGGGTCACGTCGAGGGCCCAGAAACCGTTTCCCATGTGACCGTTCCGGACGTGGTTCTGGTGCCACGACGAGAGCCGCTGATTGGTCACGTGCCAGTCGTGGGGATGCAACTGGGTGCGCGGTTCGGCGTCGGTGCCGAGGGCGATGCGTACGGGCTCGGAGAAGCCCTTGGACAGGCTCGTCCACCAGGATTCGTAGCTGCTGCGCAGCTCCGTGACGAGCTTGGGGTTCGTCCGCGCGACGTCTTTCTTCTGTCCCGGATCGGCCTTGATGTCGAACAACTGCTTGCCGTTCACCAGCCGCCACTGCTCAGTCATGACCGCGCACTTGCGCCACTTGATGGGATCGGGCACCCGCTGGGAATGGACCAGCAGGGTGCGGGAGCGGAGGACCTTGCGGTCTCCTCTCAGGGCGGTGACGAGGGATGCCCCGTCCAGAGCCGGTCCGTCGGGGCGTTTCAGCCCGCACAGCTCCTGGAGCGTGGGAGCCATGTCGACGTGAGCCGTGAGTTGATCGACGTCCCGCCCGCCGGTGAGCTTGCCGCCGGGCCAGTAGAAGAAGCAGGGCACGCGGTGTCCGCCGTCGTATTCGGAACCCTTAGCGCCACGCATGCCGGCGTTGAATCCCGTGTACCTGGAGTTGTTCGGGCGCCACCCCGCCGCCGTACCGTTGTCCGTCATGAACACGAACAGGGTGTTCTCGGTCAGCCCCAGCTTGTCCAGGTGGGCGACGAGCCGACCCACGTTCTCGTCGATGTTCGTGATCATGCCGTAGAAGTTGGCCATCTGCTGAGTGAGGCCGGCCTTCAGGTACGGCGCGCTGTACTTCTTGTCCACGAAGTAGGGGCCGTGTGGAGCGTTGGTCGCCAGGTATGCGAAGAAGGGCTTGTCCCGATCCGCGGCGATGAACCGCTGGGCGTTGTCGAACCAGACGTCGGTGCAGTAGCCCTTGACCTTCTCAGGCTGCCCGCGGCGGAAGTAGGTGTCGTCGAAGTAGTCATTGCCCCAGTAGTCGGGGCCCTGGCCGACGCCGCCGCCGCCGTGATAGAAGGCCGCGTCAAAGCCCTGATCCTGCGGTCGCAGCGGCGCGTTCTCGCCCAGGTGCCACTTGCCGAACATCCCGGTGCGATATCCGTTGGCGCGGAACGTCTCGGCGAGGGTCACCTCGCTTCCTCGCATCAGGGACCGCCCCATGATCGTGTGCCAGACACCGGTCCGGGTCGAGTAGCGACCCGACAGGAGCGCCGATCGTGTCGGGGAGCAGGTCGGATCGACGTGGAAGTTGGTCAGCCGCACGCTGCGCGCGTGCAGCTGGTCCAGGTGCGGTGTCTTGATGATCCCGTTGCCGTGGGCGCCGACGTCGCCGTAGCCCTGGTCGTCGGTAATGACCAGCACCACGTTGGGGGCCTGGCTTGCGAGAGGGGCCGCCACGAGCAGCATCAGCATCAGGGATTGCTTCATGAACGCACAGCATACCCGTGGGGGCGAGAGGGAGTCGGGGCCTCCCGAGGCGTCCCTGAAGCGCGATGGCGTCCTCAGGGTCACCCCGGGTCGGGCACGATCAGAACGTCGCGCGCGACACGTTGGTCGCGACGATGGAGTTGCCCACGATGCGGACGAGGACCACGTCCACGGTCGTGCCTGCGGCGAGCTGTACCGTGCCCGCGGGCGCCAGGAACGGGACGTTGGGGAACGTGGTGGGCGCGGCGATGTAGTGGAAGACCCCGCCCAGGACCGCGGGGTAGTTGATGATCGAGAACGTAAACGCGTCCGGTGCGATCCCGAAGAAGCCGCCGTTGCCAACGGGGAGGGCCGTGTTGTACGTCGCGAGCAGGTAACCCTCGGAGGTGCCGGGAGGATCAGGGGGGCCGGAGAGCTGGACGTCACCGACGCCTCCGCCGCTGGTGACCAGGACGAGGAGCGGTTCCGAGATCGTCATGAGGGCGGGTTCGGTGTGGGTGTCCGAACCGTTGATCGGATCGTTGACCGTGAGGCTGACGTCGTAGGTCCCGGCGACGGTGTAGGTGTGGCTCGGGTTCTGGGCAGTGGAGATACTCCCGTCGCCGAAGCTCCAGATCCAGCCGGTCGCGCCGCCCACGGCCGAACTGAAGCTGGTGTCCGTGAAGTTGGCGGTCAGGGGTGCCGGCCCCGAGGTCACGTCCACATCGAAGCTGGCGAAGATCCCCGAACCGGGCGTGTAGCAGACGGTGCCGTTCCAGGTTCGCGGCGTGTACGTCGAGCCGAAGTTGATGGCCTTGCCGGCGCCCACGAGGATCTCGATGTTGGAGTCGGACGCGGCGACCGTGCCGACCGGGGTCGGAGCGTTTGTGTAGTTGAAGCCGGTTCCCGTCGTGACCGTCAGGTAGAAGCCCTGCGTCGCGCCGGCAGGGATCAGGTGCCCGAGGCTCAGGCCGAGATTCGTGGCGTTGCCGACGCCGGCAGACGACACGCTGGCGCTCCCGAGGAGCGTCCACGCAGATGAGTTTGTCGAGACCGGGTTCCATGATCCGCCTCCCGTCACGGCGTACACCTGCACGGTCCAGTTCCCCGAATCGATGTTGCAGTCGAAGTCGTTGATCAAGACGGGGTTGGTGGCAACGATGTCGAACATGTTGCCGGCCTGTCCGTTGTTGTTGGCGAACGTCGTGGTGACGCAGAACTGACCGAACGCAGGGGCGGAGGCTAGCAGCGCGAGCGCTGCCGCGAGGGCGAAACTCCGGGTCATGGCGATCTTCTCTCCGGGACTTCTGGACGGCGATAGGGGGAGGGCAGGCGTCGGGCCTGCCAGGGACCCCCGATTCTACCGAAAGCGCCCCCGGGCCTTCTATCCGGTGCCTTTCGTACCACGGTGGGCGACGTGGGATGGGGTGAGACTCGCCGGGTACAGTGCTCCCGCGCCCATGCCGCCCCTCCAGCATGGAAGCCGAACAGGCCATGCGGTTGGGGGGCTCCATCGCCAGGCATCCCCATGCCCGAACTTCCCGAAGTAGAAACGGTCCGGAACGGATTGGTCCGCCACCTCGTTGGCGCCCGAATCGCAGACGTCGAGTTGCGGCGCAAGGACCTGCGTTTCCCCTTGCCGCGCAACATGCGTGCGCGCCTCCGGGGTCGCCGCGTGCTTGGCGTCGACCGGCGCGCCAAGTACCTCCTCGTACGCCTCTCCGACGGGCTGACGTGGCTCGTTCATCTCGGTATGTCGGGGTTCTTCACGCTCCTCGAGGCTGACGAGGATTGTGAGCGCGGGCCGCACGATCACGTCGTCGTTCACCTTGAAGACGAACGCCGGGCGATCTACACGGACCCGCGCCGGTTCGGGGTCATGGACCTTCTGGTCACGGGCCACGAGTCACGTCACAAGCTGCTCAGTCACCTCGGCCCCGAGCCGCTCGACGACGGGTGGGACGCCGCGGTGCTGTGTGACGCCTTGCGTGGCCGCCGCACCAGCGTCAAGGCGGCGCTTCTCGACCAGGAGACCGTGGTCGGCGTGGGCAACATCTATGCGTGCGAGGCGTTGTTCCACGCGCGGATCTCGCCGCGTCGCCTCTCGGCGACCGTTGCCGGGCGGACCGGCACCACCATCCGTGCGCGTCGCCTCGTCAGCGCGCTCAAGTCGGTCCTGGCCGAGGCGATCCGCGCGGGGGGATCGACGCTCCGTGACTTCCGGTCTGTCGAGGGGGAGCTTGGCTACTTCGCCCACACCTTCCAGGTCTACGATCAGGAGGGCGCGCCGTGCGCTCGTGCGGCGTGTGATGGTCGCGTGCGGCGGATCGTGCAGTCCGGGCGCTCGACGTTCTACTGCTCCGGCTGTCAGCGTTGACCGCGAGGTCTGCCATGCGGGTGGCCCCGTCGTAGCCGCCCGCTTTTTCCCGGGGCCGACCGGTTCATCTCCTGGGAGTAGACTGGACGGGTGTCTCAGCGGCATCTAAATCCCTGGAGGTCCGTGATGTTCGTCGCCAGACGCGCGTTGGTCGTCGGTGTTTTTCTTGCCCTGGCTCCGCTTGCTTGCGGGCAGGCGATGATGCTCGCTCACTGGTCGTTCGATGATCCGGCCGGTACCGGTGTGTTGGAGACCGTGCAGGGCCTGACGGAGACGGTCGTGGGTTCGGACGTGCGCGTCACCGGGCCATTCGGGACGGCGCTGCAGTGCAACGGCTTGAACACCTATATCGATACGGCCGTCAACCAGAGCACGTGGAATTACCTCACGAGCTTCACCGTCACGTGCTGGCTACGGCCGGCGTTCGGACAGGGGACGTGGGTGCCAGTGGTGGACCAGCACAGCGCCAGCCAGGCCATGGGGGTGTTCGTCGGACTCAGCACCAGTAACGGTTCTCACATAGCGGTCGGAAACGCGACGACGTGGCAGCCGTTGTACGGACCCAGCCTCACTGCGGGGGTGTGGACCCACTGCGCGTTCGTATTCGACGCGGCGGCCGTGAACGGCGAGCTCGCGTGCTACCTCAACGGCGTCTTGACCGTGACGACCAACATCCCGGGGGGGCCGATGCTCGATCCGCGTCCGACCATCCAGATGCGGATCGGAGCGCGGGTCGACAACGCAGGGTTCTTGAACGCGGCTCTCGACGATCTCGCGATCTTCGACGGCGCGCTCTCGGCGACGGATATCCTCGACATCATGGCGAACGGCGCGCAGCCGGGATTTCCCGAGTACCAGACCAACTCGTGGCAGGCGGACCTGGATGTCAACTCCGTTCAGGGGACGCAGCAGGTCCCCGCCACCGTTACGGTTCCGGTAGGGATGCAGGCAACGCTCGGACTCGCCAGCGGCAACCTGGGCATGGCGTGGGACCTGGGGTCGGGGGCCGCGCCGCTCATCCCCACGAGCGCCGGCGCGCTGCTCTCATCTGATGGCCAGATCGTCAATCTCGACGTGACCGACCCGACGTTGTCCACCTGGTTCAACTTCCTGCAGGGCCCGACCTGGGGGCCGGTCACGACCCTGTCGATTCCGTTCTCGCTTCCGTCGGCGATCTCTATCTCAGCACAGATGATCGTGGTGAGTCCGGCCCTGCCCTCAGGCGTCGCCCTGTCACAGCCTGTGCGACTCATCGTCCAGTAGGAAATCGCAGGTGGCCGCGGTGATCAGCCCGTGAAGCCGACGCTCACTGCACGAGGACGCGTGTCACGCGAGACACCCGTGCGAGAGCCCCGCTGACCCACTCGAACGTCACGCCCTCGACCGCTCCGGGCGGGACCACG
>JABSRK010000026.1 GCA_013213915.1 Planctomycetota bacterium | reverse complement strand
CACGAGCTCCGCCTTCAAGAGCTCCATGGAGAGGCGAGTCGGCCGCAGGCGCGGGCTCTTCAGAAAATCGAGATCGTCCTCGGCTCGGCGGTACGTGGGCGAGGCCAGGATGCGCTTCAGGTTCTCTTCCGGGTCGAACGCAGGTTGTTCGTCCGGCAAGGTGTGCCGCCCTCTCTGTCGTCGGCGAGCATGCCCTCGAGCACGAACCAGCGACGCCATCCATCCGCATCGGTAGGGGCCCCCTCGCCGCGCGCGTTGCGCAGTACCGCGCGGATCTCAGGCCCGTAAATCGGATCGTCAAGATACCGCATCAGGATGGGAGCGCACCCTCCGTGGCGGGTCGAGAGCAAGCCGAGCGCCGCAGCGACCTGGACCCCAGGCTCCCAGTCCTCCAGGCCTTCGCCAAGCAAGCCGAGCGCCTTTCCAGTTCGCACGATGCCCGCGAGCCGCATGGCCTCCTCTCGCCGCAGCGCACTCGCGGACCCAAAGTGGATATCCGCAAGCTCGGTCAACCCGTCGTCTCGGTTCTTGGGAGGTGCCGCCCGAAGCGCGCGCAGCGCGGGCACCGCGTCGAGATTGTTCTTGCGAGCCTGTTTGCGTACGACGTTCCACGCGGTGTTGTCCGTCGATGCCATGCCAACGAGAATCCGGAGGATCCGGTTGCGCCCAACGGAGCCCCCCTTGCGGAGGACGTGCTGCATGCCAGAGACCTCGGTGGCGGGGCGGGCGCGGAGGAGCCCGGCGAGAAGCCGCCATCGGTTGCCATCCTGGGGACGAAGAACAACCAGGCCGTCCGCGTGCGTCCCGACGCCGATGGCCGTCCGCGCTGACTCCGCGACCGAACGATCGGGGTCGACGATGGCATCTGAGAGCAAGCGCACGATCGCATCCGCATCCCGTGCGCCCGCGGTACGCGCAACCGCCACCTGCCGAACGATGGGATCGGGGTCTGTGACGAAGGGCCGCAGGGCGCTGTCGGGAAAGCCCAGGGCGTCCACCACGATCCCCGACGCAATGTCCCTCCGCACGGACGGGAGCACTCCCAGCGGTGTGAGATCGGCGAGCAAGGCCACGGCGTGCTCGTCGCCCGAGTTCACCAGGGCTACGAGGTCTCGGGCCGCGCTTGCGCGCGCGTCGGCGCTCGAATCCACGAGGCGATGGCGCAGGCGTGACAGTCGACGTCGTGCCAGCGTGACCGCACGTGATGGCTGAACGTGACGGATCGCACGGATGACCATGCGTACGAGGTCCCGTTCACTCAGGTAGTACGTGCGGTGCATCATCACTTCGCCATCCGGCGCGATGACGATGTGTCGCGGCACCTGAAACGAGACGCCCTGGCCGATGAGCTCATCGACGCACCAGCGCTCGCTTGCCTGGTGCACGGCGCACGGTATGTGTCCATATCGGGTACAGACACCCCCCTCCTCGGTGTGCCCGACGGTCGAAGGAGCACCCCCAGCACCGAACACGTTGGTGAGGATGATCGGGAGCTCGCGGGTGACGCGAACGATCTCGCGATCGTGGAAGTGGTGGCCCGCCATCCAGTCGTTGGCGCGCTCGTTGTCCATCGACATCGAGATCATCACGGGGAGGTTCTCGTCCGCCGCGCGGCGGAACGCGCTCGCGAGAGACGCGCCCCAGTGAAGGTCGGTGCCGGGAGGATCTGGGTCGGGATCCATGACCACCTCGGCCGGCGATCCGCCGACGCTGGGCTCGAGGACAATCATCTTCGTGTGCCAACCGACAGCGCGCACCTCGAAGGTCAACCTTGAAGCGGGCAGCAGATCCCAGGACACGGCGCCTTCGTCATCCGTCGTCCCGGTTCGGACGCCGCCGCGCCCGTTGTCGCGATCGACGCCCCCGCCGAAGTTCAGGAGCGGCTCCAGTAAGGGCAGAACCCGGACCTCGGCCCCGGCGATGGGGCGCTTGTATCCGTCCATGACCAGGAGGCTAGCGCGGCGGCCCTTGCTGACGACGAGCGCGAGAGTCGGCCGTGGCCGTGCGCCGCCACGGGGAGCCAGCACGGGCACGCCTACCACCGTCTGGGTGCCGAGAAGCTGTCCCTCGGCCTCGACAGCGACGGGAAGTCCGGGCGGCAGCCCGGTCACCACCGCCAGGCCGTGGACGTCCGTGTCTGCGAAGAAATCAGCGCGCTCGATCCCCGAATACGCAGCCGCGGTCGGTAACCGGCCGCGCACACGGACCCCGGACAACGGCTTGCCGTCGTCGTCGGTCACCCGCACCGCGACGATCCGCCCGTAATCGAGCTTCACGTCGAGCTTCAGCGTCTTCTTGCCGGCCGGCACGGGGATGTCCTGCGGGACATAACCCGGCGCCGAGAACTCCAGGGCGAGCTCCTCCACCGCTCCCCGGGGCAGCCCCTGGACGGTAAACCTCCCCTCGGCGTCGGCCGCCACCTCGAAGAACTCGGCGGCGATACGCGCACCCGAGATCGGCTTGCCCGTCGCGCTATCGGTCACCTTGCCGACCGCATCGCGCCCAGGCGCTAGTCGGATCTTGAGGTCAGCGCTGGCATCGTCGCCATTCAGGAACCTCCCGACGCGGGCGTATCCACCCGCGACCACCTGGATCATCAGCGGGCCGCGACGTAACCCTTCGAACCTGAACTTGCCATCGGCGCCCGTGGTCGTCTCGCCAACGTGAGCGCGTTCACGGCCACGCTGGATCCCCCCATGGAGGCTCACGCGCGCGTTCGCAACAGGCTTGCCACTGTCTCCATCGACGACGTTGCCCGTCACGAGACGGCCTTGCGCAGGAGCAACGACGCCGAGCGCGAGCGCGATGACAAACAGCCTGGGCAGCATCGGGGTAGCATATGCCGCCCAGGCTGACCCGTCATGGAACGACCCTCCCAACTCGATCGTCAGGCCATCGAGGCCATCCTCCCGCACCGCCCGCCCTTCCTCTTTCTCGACTCTGTTTCCGCCGGTAACGAGGATGAGGTCGTCGCGCATCGCACGGTTCAGGCGTCGGAACCCTGGTTCGAAGGGCACTTCCCCGGGCGCCCGGTCATGCCCGGCGTGCTCCTCGTCGAGACGATGGCGCAGGCGTTGATTGTCCTCTACTGGTTCAACTTCGACATCGAGCACCTGTTCTTCCTGGCCCGCGATGAATCACGCTTTCACTCCCCCGTCTTCCCCGGCGACGAGATGCGAATCGTCGCGCGCAAGGTCAGGTTCCGGAGACTCATGGGGAGAGGTCAAGCCGAGATATGGATCGGTGACCGGCTGTGCGCAGAGGCCGCCATCACGTACGCGTCGAGCGGTGAGAAGGCAAGCGACCTCGGCTCGCCAGAGGAGTGACGACTCCTCGTGTTTCAACCTAGTCGGCGATCCGTGCGCCCTCCTGCGCCTGCTCTTAAGTGAAGGTCTCAGTCAGCGTCCAGCGCTGCGGAGAACGCGTCCTCGGTCAAGCCGCCGTGGCTATCGTGCCAGACGAACTCGCCGTTCTTAAAGACCAGGGCTTGGGGAGACTCGTGGCGAATGCCCAGTTCGCCGGTGAGGCCACGGGCGAGTTCGCGGGCGGCGATGACGTCGACCACGCAAACCTTGAGGGGCGCGTCTTCTCGCATCGAGAGCCAGGACATGAGGTTGCCCTCCGCCATCGTGCTCACGGGACAGATGGGGCTCTTCTTGAAGACGAGCACGGGCGCGTGGCGCGAACTATCCATCAACGTCTGGACCGCTGCCGCCGGGTCTTCCGGCAGGGTCATTTCATCGTGAGGCATCCTCTCGGCTCCTCGGTTTCGCAAATCTCGGGCACTCCCAGCCGTACCGGGCGCCCTCGCCACCCAGCCTATACTGGCGACGATGGCGTCTCACAAGCCGCGGAAGATCATCCACGTCGACATGGACGCGTTCTACGCGGCCGTCGAACAGCGTGATCGCCCGGAGCTCCGTGGTAAGCCCGTCATCGTCGGTGGACCACCTGACAGCCGTGGCGTCGTGTGCACGGCGTCATACGAGGCGCGCACGTTCGGCATCCACTCAGCCATGCCCTCGTCGCAGGCCTACCGCAAGTGCCCGCAGGGCATCTTCCTGCCGCCCGACTTCCCGCGCTACACCGCCGTGTCGAAGCAAGTGCGAGAGATCTTCCTGTCCGTGACCCACCTCATCGAGCCCCTGAGTCTCGACGAGGCCTACCTGGACGTGACCCAGAACACGCTTGATGAACCATCGGCGACACGGGTCGCCGAAGAGATCCGGCGACGGGTTTTCGAAACCACGCACCTGACGGCATCCGCCGGCGTCGCGCCCAACAAGTTCCTCGCTAAGGTCGCGTCGGACATGCGCAAGCCAGACGGGATCTTCGTGATCCGTCCTCAGGACGTCGAAGTCTTCGTGCAGGACCTTCCTGTGCGCAAGGTCCCCGGCATCGGCCGGGTCACCGAACGACACTGCCACGAGAACGGCATCAAGGTCTGCTCTGACTTCCTTCGGTACACCGAGACCGAGCTGGCGGAGAAATTCGGCAAGGCCGGGCATTGGTTTTTCCAGCTCGCACGTGGCATCGACCGGCGCCCCGTCCGCGTGGACAGCGTGCGCAAGTCACAGAGCGTGGAAGACACGTTCGCGACGGATATCACCTCCCGCGAAGACGTCGTCAGCGAGCTCGAGAGGCTGGTCACGACGCTGGAGGGCCGCCTCCTCCGCTCCGATACGCGCGGGCGCACCGTGACGCTCAAGGTGAAATACTCGGATTTCACCATCGCAACGCGCAGCCGCACGCTCGAGCTGCCAGTGCAAACCCGCGACGCCGTACTCCGCGAAGGACTCGAACTCCTAGGCCTCACGGAGGTCGGTCAACGCCCGATCCGTCTGCTCGGAATCGGTGTTTCGAACCTCGTCGGTGAGGGCGAGGAACAACAACTCTACCTGCCGTTCGACTGACCACCGCGACGCCAGATCACCGGCGGCGGCGTGGTCAGGAACGCGGCGAACGAAACAGGCAGAGGACGGCCGTGTAGCCGTGTATGAAGTTGCGCCCACCGATCGGACCGATCTCGCCCGCGCAAAAGCAACCTGCGACGGGCAGGGCGCCAACTGTCTGATGAAGAACTCCGACGTCGTGTCCCGGCGCATCCCACATCCGCGTTCCGCGACCGTTGCACGAGAATAGCAGCGCCCCCGCGTACCCATCGTCGGCCAACGGCCCCAGCATCTCACGGAGATCCTCGTCGGCCGACGCGGCGTCACGGACGTGAAACTGGACCGTCGTCCCGGTCTTCGCTTCACCCGCAATCGCAAGCGCTCCACTGTCCTTGTCGGCGTCGACGACGGCGTTGATCAGGAAATCACCGCGCCCCAACGAGCGCTTGTATTCGTCGATCGCGCGGCCGATGAAGATCCCGTGCTTGAGAAGATCCTGGTCTTCCGACGGGAGGCCCGTCGCGACCTCCTGCAGAACGTCCATGGCCGAGCGGTTACGCATGCGCCGGATGATGTTGGCCTCACCCTGCGTCACGACGTAAGGGCGCCCGATCGGACGGCATCCCTGCGAGACCACTGCCGTCACCTCGAGGTCGCCGTGCAACGCGAGGCCGACGAGTCCTTCCTCGTGGACGACGCCATCGAGCAACAACCGGTTGTGCCCCGGACGGTGACCCGCGCTCGCCATTCCGCCCAGGACGGGTTGCCCGGAGTGAGACACTTCGAGATCGGCCAGCACCCGTCGCATATCGATGGAGAACGGCTCGCCGAGGGCGATATAAACCGGCTTCACGTCGCTCCCCGGCAGGTCCTTGGTCCACTCCGACTCCTCAATCCCGTCCTGCGACAGGTGGAATGGATGGGTCTCCACGCCCGGCAGCGACGCGATCATCAGAGACACTGACGACTGGCGCTCGAGTTCGCGCCCATCCCCAATACACCCCTCCGCCGTGCAGCCGATGGTGACAGCGCTCGGAAACGCCGCGCGCAGTCGGCCTCCCAGGTCGTTCCACAGGTCCAGGTCGTGGTTGGAGGTGAACACGACCGCGAGATCGACACGATCGGCGCCCATGTGCGAACCGACCTGGTCGAGGACATCACGGATGGCATCCGGTCCGTCGGACAATGAACTAGTGGCGGAGGCAAACTGCACGGCCCGATCCTATCAGCGTGAACGCTCCGGACACGCTGCAGATGGGGATGCGGGCACACTCTCCCGCCACCCAGGGGTAACCTGCGGTCATGGCGATGGAGATCAGCGAGCCCCTCGTGGACGTGCTGCGTGCCGCAGCGTCTATCGGTGTCGTGACCGGAGCAGGCATATCCGCCGCGTCCGGCATCCCGACGTACCGCGGGAAGGGCGGGATATACGACGACCCTGAGGAAGGCGACCGCACGGTGGAAGCGTTGTCCGGACCTACCCTGCGCGACGACCCTGACCGCACCTGGCACGCGATCAAGCAGCTCGCTCTGGCTGCGCACCGTGCAACTCCGAACGCAGGTCACAACGCAATCGTCGCGCTCGAGCGACGGGCCCGACGTTTCGTTCTGCTAACGCAAAACGTCGATGGTCTACACGAATCCGCCGGCAGCGAGAACATCATCGATATCCACGGGAACCTGCGCCGGACGATTTGTCAGTCCTGCGGAGTCATCGGCGACGAACCCGAATGGACCACCTTGGATGGGTCGCCGCGGTGTGCATGTGGGGGCGTGTTACGTCCGGACGTGGTGTTGTTCGAGGAGATGTTGCCCACGGACAAGGTCCTGCGGCTGTACGCGGAGCTGGTCGACGATCCTCCTGAGGTCGTGATCGCGGTGGGGACAACAGCGATGTTCCCCTACATCTGCGAGCCCGTCCACGCGACGCGCCTCGCGGGCGGCACGACAGTCGAGATCAACCCGGAGAAGACGCCCCTATCGGATGTCGTCAGCTACCGACTGGCCGGACACGCTGACGTCATCTTGCCCGCCCTGGTCGCTGCGCTGTAGCGACTACATCTTCTTGCGGAAATGCAGGATGTAGTTCTCCTGCAAGAACCGGTTCTCGCCAACCTTCTCGAAACCGGCCTCCTCGATCTCACGCGTTACCACCTCTTCTCCAGCGCGAACGTGGCCAATCACGAACGGACGGGAGACGCCCGGGATGCGGATGAAATCGACGACGACCAGCCGTCCTCCGGGGCGCAACGCACTCCAGATCGACGCGAGCGATTGCGCCGGGTATTCGAAGTGGTGGTACGTGTTGCACGTGAAGATGACATCGACCGAGTGCTGTGGAAGCGCGATCGACCGCTCGGTGCACTGGACAGCGACGAGATTGTTGCGCCCATTCGCGCGCGCCGTGTCGCGGATGTGGGCGACGAAATACCCCATCAAATCGACCGCGTATACGCGGCCGAGAGCGCCGACGCGATCGGCGAGCATCCGTGCGATGAACCCCGTCCCGGCGCCGACATCCGCGACGTCGGCCCCGCGGAACACGCCGATGGCATCGACGATGTGCTCTCGCTCAGTCCAGATCTCCCGGCTCTCAACCTCGAACCGTCCTTGCCACGCTTGAACGGAATGCTGCGCCAGGAACGAGTCGTTGATGCCCGGCTTGACGCTCCCGGTCGTCGCGCATGACGTCATCAAGAGGAGGAGTACGAATCGCATCATGGGTTCATTCTAGCACCGCGGGCGCCGCGTCGTCCCGACATCCGGCCCGACCCGTGAAGGAGCGACAGGCGTCTTATGGCAGAATACGCGCGACGCCGCCCGCATCGGCCGCACCGCGCCATTGACGTATCTTCATGCGATGCCCCGGTCCGAGGAAGTGAACGAACCCGAGTAGCCTCCCTCTTGAGCATGCCTGCACCCACCCGCCGCTCATCCACTGGCAGCGTCCTCCTCGTGCTGTTCCTCGATCTCGTGGGGTTCAGCATCGTCTTCCCGATGTTCGCCAGGCTGCTGGAGTTCTACGGCCAGGAGAGCGCCGGCTTGCTCGCCGGGCTGAATCGGTGGCTGTTCGTGACGTTCGACATCGACGATCCACGGCGCCACGCAGCGCTGTTCGGTGGCGTCCTCGCCGGCCTGTACTCGGTCATACAGTTCGTCGTGACACCGTTCTGGGGTCGACTCTCGGACCGCGTTGGGCGGCGCCCCGTGCTGCTCATGACCGTCACGATGAACCTGGCTGGATACGTCGTGTGGATGTTCTCGGGCAACTTCGAGTTGTTCATCGTGTCCCGCATCGTGTGTGCGCTAGCGTCGGGGAACATCAGTGTCGCGAGTGCGGCCATCGCGGATCTTTCGAGCAGCAAGGACCGTGCCCGCGCCATGGGCATGATGGGTGCAGCCATCGGCCTGGGGTTCATCATCGGCCCCGCGTTGGGCGGGCTCTACGCCTTCGATTGGGTGCCCAAGCCCACGCAGAGCGCACCCTGGTCTCTTAATCCTTTCTCCGTGCCAGCCGCAGTGGCAGCCGCGTTGTCGGTGCTGAATGCCGTGTGGCTCGTGCGTCGCTTCGGTGAGACCCTGCCAATTGAGCAGCGAGATCGCACGGGCACGCCACGGACTGCGAACCCCTTCCGCCTGTTCCGTGCCGACCTGGGCCAGGACATCCCGACGCTGAACCTCGCGTACCTGTTGTTCATGCTCGGATTCGCCGGGTTCGAGGGGACCCTGGTGTTCCTGCTGTCGGACCAGTTGAACTACGGGCCAGGGTGGTCGGCGGCGTGCATGGTCTGGTTAGGGATCTGCTCGGCGGTAGTGCAGGGAGGCCTGGTCCGGCGCATGGTCAAGCGGGCCGGGGAACGGGCGCTCGCGATTCGAGGGCTGGTGATCCTGATACCGGCCTACGCACTGTGCGCCGCAGTTGGCCTGGGCTGGGGCGCGTGGTCGTTGTGGCTCGGCCTGAGCCTGCTGGCGGTCGGTGTCGGGTTCATCAGCCCCACCCTGTCCGCCATGGTCAGTCTGCGGACCAGCAGCGCGGCGCAGGGCCTGGCGATGGGCTCCTACCGATCGGTCGGCGCCCTGGGCCGCGCAGGAGGGCCGTTTCTGGCCGCATTCCTGTACTTCGGGCTGGGTGCCGGAGCGCCGTACATCGCCGCAGCGATTCTCGGGGTCCTGCCCCTGATTCTGGTCACCCGCGTGACAACGCGGGCGGCGTAGAAACGTGGCGATGCCCGCGGAACGGGCCGCGGATGTCCCTCCGTGCCGACACCGTGGAACGCCCCCGCCCAGGGGTTCAGGGTGGTGGGGTGGGATAGAGGACCTTGCGGTTGATAGCCTCAGTCCGTGACCCCCCAGCCTTTCCGTCTCGCGCTCCTGTGCCAGGAGGCCGACCGACCTGACGCTGTCCGCGATGCAGTGACGGGTGCGGCCCTGCCACCAGGGTGCGTAATCGAGGTCGTCGGGTGGCCGGTAGCGGCGCTACGGGTACACGCGCGACAGATTGCACCGTCCATCGCCGCCGCCGACGCGATCATCGTGAGCCACGTGCTCACGGGTCTAGCGGCGGAAGGGGTCGAACGTCTGCTCGAACGCGCACGTCCGAATGCTCAGGTCTTGGTGATTAACTGCCTCTGGCCGGTGATGCGTCACCTACGAATCGGAAGCCTGAGGTTCGACGGCGGCGCGACACTCGACATGCTGCGGGAATTCGTACCGGATCTTCCAGAGAGCGACGACCTCACGGACGTGTTCCGACACCTCGTGCAGGTCGCCCCCCAGCTGCTCGACCGCATCCCGAGTGAGGCTGGCGATGTGCGCACGCTGCTCGAAGCGTATGTCCGTTGGTCCAATCCCACGGCGCTTAACCTGCGCAGCCTGGCCATGCGGCTGGCAGACCGATACGGGTCCTCCCCCGGTGCGTGGACGGCGCACATCGACGCGCCCGAGTGCATGCCCGCATGCGGTCTCTATCATCCCGTATGCGGCATCACCGACAGCACCGACGACCTGCCCGCCGCCGACGCACCCCTCGGAGCGGTCGGCCTGTTGCTCATGCGCGGCCCGATTGTCGCCGGAAACACACACGCTGCAGACGACATGATCGCGCGGATTGAGTCTCGGGGTTTCCGCGTCGTGCCGGCGTTCTCGGAGAGCTTCGACTTCCGCGAGCCTGTCGAACGGTGGCTCGACCCCTCCAGAGTGTGTGCGCTCGTCTCCATGACCGGCTTCCCGCTGGTCGGCGGGCACAACGGCTGCGAACCCGATGCCGTCGCCGCGTTCCTCGGTTCGCGCGGCATCCCCTACCTCGCCACGTGCGCGCTCATGGTGCAGGAGCGCTCGGCGTGGGAACGCTCAGGTCTCGGACTCACGCCGATCGAGGTCGCGATGCAGCCGGCGGTTTTTGAGCTGGAAGGAGCGATCGAGCCGATCGTCGTGCACACCCTCGCGGGCGGTGCATCCGCCACGAAGGAGGTCATTGCCGACCGCGCGGAGCGACTCGTCGACCGCCTCACCAGTTGGCGATGCCTCCAATCGACCCCCAACAGTGAGAAGCGCATCCTCCTGACCCTGTTCGCCTTCCCTCCCGGCAAAGGCGCCGTCGGGACGGCCGCCTACCTGGACGTGTTCCGCTCGGCGTGGAACGTCTTGCGTCGCCTCCGGGACGAAGGCTACAGCGTCGAGATTCCGGACGACCCGGAGACACTCCTGGCCGCAATCGTGGAGGGCGAGGACAAGTACGCACCCGTCACATCCGCCGGGCTCGCGACCGGCGAGCGCATCGACCTGGCCACTTACGAACGCATCGCACCAGACCACGCGCGCATCGAGAAGATGTGGGGACCGGCGCCCGGACGCCTCAACTCGGACGGTCGCGACCTCATCGTCCACGGCGTACGCCTCGGCAACGTTTTTGTGGGCGTACAGCCTTCGTTCGGATTCGAAGGCGACCCTATGCGCCTGCTGTTTGAACGCGGCGCCACGCCTCACCACGGCTTCCTCGCCTACTACCGATGGGCGGAGGAGGTCTTTGGTGCGCACGCCGTCGTACACCTCGGAACCCACGGCGCGCTCGAGTTCATGCCAGGGAAGCAAGCCGGGCTCTCCAGCGCGTGCTGGCCTGACGTGCTCGCGGGGCGCTTGCCGAACATCTACCTGTACTCCGTCAACAACCCGTCCGAAGGCACGATCGCGAAGCGCCGCGGCAACGCGGTCACCATCGGACATCTGACCCCGCCCGCCGACCGCGCTGGCCTGTACCGTGAGCTCGTAACTCTGGCCGGGTTGGTCGATGAGTATCGCGAAGAAGCCGCTCCGACCCGACGGATACAGATCGCGGAGACCCTGCGCGAACTCGCTGCGGACGTGCACCTCGACTCCGACATGCCTCCCTGGCAGGGCACCGATCCCGACGCATGGATCGGCGGCATCTCCGTCGCGCTCGCCGAGATCGAGGGGCGGCGAATTCCCATAGGGCTCCATGTGATCGGGCGCACCCCGGAACGCACCGAGAAGATCGAAGTGACAGCGGCGCTGGCATGCGGCGACGGTGAGGACGAGGGGCTGGTCCCGATGGTACTGCGCGCGCGCGGACACGATCCAGCGGCTGTCGAGCGAGACGCGCGAGCCCGCGACCCGCAAGCAGTCCACATGGTCGAGAGAGCAGAGGATCTCGTGCGCGAGGTCGCCGAGCAGATCGTCGACGGCAACGCAGAAGCGGCGCAACGCATCCTCGAGAACGCCGGCGTCTCCCTCAACGACGCAGAGCCCGTCCTCGATGTCACGGCACGCGCCGCCCATGCCCTCGACCACGGCGACGAGATCACGCCACTCGTAGACGCCCTCGCTGGACGCTATATCCGCCCGGGCCCCGGAGGCGACCCTGCCCGTCACCCCGGCGTGCTGCCGGTCGGACGCAACCTGCATGCACTAGACCCCGCCGCCGTGCCGTCCCCGGCAGCATGGCGCCGCGGCGCGCGCGCAGTCGACCTGCTCATCGAGCGGCATCGAACTCGCCACGGGGCTCCGCCGCGCCACGTCGGGCTCGTCCTCTGGGGACTGGACAACATCAAGACGCACGGCGAAGGCATCGCCCAAGCCCTCCACCTGCTCGGCGTACGCCCGCGAGCGGACTCGATCGGACGTATGACCCGCGTCGATGTCGTCTCCCTCGAAGAGCTCGGCCGCCCCCGAGTCGATGTGACTATCACCGCATCGGGCATCTTCCGCGACATCTTCGGCCTGCACATCGACCTGCTCGATCGCGCTGTCCGACTCGTCGCCGACCTGGACGAAGCACCCGCAGACAACCCCATTCGCGCCCGGGTAGAGGCGCTGGTCGCCGAGGGGTTCGATCACGAGGAGGCGGCGTCGCGTGTGTTCTCCAACGCATCGGGCGCCTACGGCACTCACATCGATCACCTGGTCGCTCTGTCCCGCTGGTCCGAGCGCGGGGAGCTGGCCGACAGCTTCGCCCGCCGCAAGGGATTCGTGTTCTCCGGCGGCGAAGAAGGCAAGGAGGCCCGCGGCCTGCTCGAAGCTCTGGCCCGCGATATCGACGTGACCGTGCAGAATCTCGATTCGTCAGAGGTCTCCCTGACGGACGTCGACCATTACTTCGAGTACCTCGGGGGGCTCACTGCGCTCGTGGAGGCCCAGTCGGGATCGCAACCGCCAGCGGTCGTACTAGACGCGACGTCGGGTCGTCTGCGCCTCCGTGACCTCGAAGAGACTGTACGACTCGAGACCCGCGCGCGCCTCTTGAACCCCCGCTGGTACGAGGGGCTCCTCGCGCACGGCTACGAGGGTGTCGAGGAGATCCGCAAGCGCCTCGACTACACGTTCGGGTTCAGCGCCACGTGCGACGCCACCGACGGGTGGATCTACCGAGAGGCGCACGAGATCTTCCTGCAGGACACGGACATCCGCGAACGCATGCGCGGTGCGAACGTACACGCATACTCCCAACTCGTGACGCGCCTTGCCGAGGCAGGAGATCGCGGCTTCTGGGATCCAACCGGGGAGGAGCGAGCGCTGCTTCGTCAACTGACGGACGCCACCGAAGACGCCATCGAAGGCGTCGCGTCGGCCTGACAACCCGTCCATGACCCTCTGGTCGCACGCCTTCGAAACCCGGGTGCGCCACGCTTACCTGAACCAGCGCCAGGTAAGGTTGAGTCGTGATCCTACGGTTCGGGTTGTCTTGGGGACCGCGTGCTGCCAGCCGGTCTGGATGGTCCCGCCCATGACGAGCAAGCTGCCTCCTCCTAATGAGAACTCGCGCGTCTTGCGCGTCTCGCGATGGCGCAGGACGAACCGCCGTGGCGCCCCGAGAGATACCGATGCGATGGTGGGGCTCTCACCGAACGCCCGCTCGTCGTCCGCGTGCCAGCCCATGGAGTCGGCTCCGTCACGGTAGAGGTTCACGAGGACCGAGTTGAACGGAACACCGAGCTCATTGGTAAGCCGGTCGCGCATGGACGCGAGCTCGGGTGCCCACGGCGACGGCTTGAGCTCGAGTCCGGAATATCGGTAGACGCACTGCGGGTCAGCGTGCCACGCAGTCAGACGCGGCTGCGGCCGCTGCCTTCCAAATACGGTGACCAGCTCCGTGCGCAGTGGGAGCGTCGCCACCATACGCACCATCAGCGTGGATGCGTCAGCCGGATCAAGCCAGCGCTCCGCCAGCTCGAGCCACGCCCCGTCGCCCAGATCCTCGCGAGTCATGTCCGCCATCGTAGGACGCGTGAGGGCGCGCGGTGGATCACCTGGTGTCTCAACGGTCAATCCAGCTATCATGAACGCCTCGGGGTCCTCCACCTATCGGCGGCCCCCAGCAGGAGTCACTCGATGGTTCGCATCTTGACCATCATCGCCTTCCTCTCCATCACGCTGACCGTCCATGGCCAGCATGAACCCGATCCGTACGCCAAGGCGCGCGCCGAATACCGCGTTCGCATCTCCAAGGTCGCTACGGACGATGTCCCCGGCCTGCTGGCAGTGGCGACGTGGTGCCGCGAGGCCAAGCTCTATGGCGAGATGCGCAAGGTCGCGAAGAAGGTCGTCGGCATCCGTCCCGATCACGCCCAAGCGCGCACGCTCCTCGGCGAGATGAAGGTCTCCGGCCGCTGGCTCAAGAAGACCCCGGCCATGAAGGAGCTGGGATACGTCCGCTACAAGAACCGTTGGCACACCCTCGACCAGTACGCCAGGCTCAAGGCGGATGAAGGACAGCTGAAGCGCACCCTGCGCATTCAGCGGGAGGTCGATCGGCTCGTACGGCGCATGGCGTCCCGATCGGACACCCTGCGCGACCGCGCGCGCGACGACCTCGTGAGCTTCGCCCGTCAGGAGGAACTCGGCCCGCTCATCCCCAAGGCGCGCGCGCTTCACGCCGAGCTCGCGCGGTACTGGGCGCGGGTCCGCGCGCATGAGACCGCCACGGTCGAAGTGCGCCTGCAGAAGGCCGAACTGGTCCGCCTGCGCAGCTTTACGACCTCCCTGGGAACCGGTCAACCCGTGACCCTGGAGCTACCCGAGGTGAAGCGCATCAGCCTCGGTACCACGGTCCTCGTGCCGGTCCGCTGATCCTCCCCGAGGGCCGCCGAGCCCCCAGAGGCCTGAGCGACGACGCCGTCGCAAAAGTCCACACAGCCGCTCCTGCCGTGCGCTCCTGGCGCGGTTTTCGCGAAAATGGCCTTTTCCGGCCTGCCGGGCTCAAGCCGCACCCCCGGCGACCCCGATTGAAACCCCGACGGGCCCGCTCTCTCCTTCGAGGCGGCTCTCCGCGCTGTGACGCCGGAGGCCGAGAAGGAAACCGGGTCAGGCGTAGGCGCTCGACGGGCGGCAAAAGAACCGTGTCGGCGCTGATCGGAGAAGGAATCAGTACCCATGAGTACGCGGATTGCGCACCTTTGTAAGGACACCCAGACGTGGGCCGTCCTGGTAACCACGGCGTTGATTCTCACCGCTTGCGGCGGTGGTGGTGGAAGCGGTATCGGAGCGGATGGACCGCCGGCGGCCCCGACCGCAGGGTATGTCCCGCTCTCGTCCAGCAACCCTCAGAACGTGATCAACCAGAGCAACCAGGGCGACCTGCAGGTGTGGATAGAGTTCGGACCCGAGTCGACGTCCAACTCCACGGTAACGGTCACGATCGGCGACCCGGAAACCGGCGACTTCGCGACAGCGCAGGCCGCGGCTCCGGAGGGACCGGGCTCGGCCAAGGTCGGCCCCATGAACGTACGCGCGATGCCTGACGGGTCGTATCCGATGATCGCCGAGGTCACGAGCCCCGCCGGATCGAGCGGCGAGATCAACCTGGGCACGGTCCTCAAGGACACGGCCTTCTATTCGACATCCGTCGCGGCATCCGTCGCCGCGTTGCCTGGCGGCGCCCAGCCCAACGGCACCGCCATGTCAAACGTGATCAACCTCGTCAACGTGGGTGGCGTCACGGTCACTACCGTGTGGGGCGACGACGCGGACGACTCGCTGTCGTTTGTCGTCGATCTCACGGACGAGCGGGGGAACACCGTCACAAGCGGCGTGTTCTCCGCCCCCGAGGGCGCCGGCAACATCGACGCGACCAACATCGACGCATCCGGTCTTGACGAAGGCCCGGTCGTTGTCATGGTGCGCGTAACGGACGCCGGTGGCAACGAGACCGCCTTCGTCGGAACCGCAGCGACCAAGGACGTCATCGTCCCCGTACCGCTGACGGTTCAGGTCCCTCAGGGCGGATCCAACCCGGCGGACTTCATCAACGCGGCTACCCAGACCTCGGTCACCGTGCGCGCCATTCTGAGTAGCGCCTTCACCTCCGAGGAGACCATCTCCATAGAGCTCACGGACGGCACCAACACCGTCACAGCGGACCCTCAGCCGGCGCTCTTGCCCGAGAGCTCGAATACGTACGAGCTCTACTTCACGAACATCGATATCAGCTCCCTCGAGGAGGGCCTGATCACGCTCAACGCGCACATCCAGGACGCGAACGGTAATCACGTCAGCTCACCCGGCAGCTCGCCGATCAAGGACACGATCATCGGTCAGGCGTCCGCGAGCCTCGTCGCACAGGGCACCCACAACCCCCCGGGCATCATCAACATCGCCTCTGAGGATCAGGTGTACGTGGATGTCTGGTGCGACGCACAGACCGAGCAGGGCGACGCGGTGTCCGCGCACTTCGAGACGTCGGGCATCCAGGCTCACAGCGCACCCGCTTCGGCAACCGGACCTGGTGCGGTGTCCGTTGGCCCCACTGACACGCAGGTGCTGTACGACGGAAACGTCACCGTGTGGGCCACGATCACGGACGCCGCCGGCAACTCGTGGACGGGAGCCACCAGCGTCGCCGACAAGGGTACCGTCGCGCCTTCGACGCCAGCTTTCGTGCGCATCGCAGGCACCTCGACAAATGGTGTCGACGTGATCAACAGCTTCAATGTGCTGTCGACCACGGTGGAAACGCAGGTCGGATCGGGAACCGACGCGTCCCGCACGATCACCTTCATGGCGAGCAACGGCTCAGCCCAGGTCACCCAGACCGTTCCGGCTCCCAATGCCGGCGCGGCGGTCTCATTCAACGGGCTCGACTGCTCTGCACTCAAGGAAGGCCCGCTGGACCTCCGGTGCTGGGCGACCGATGGTTTCGCCAACCGCTCGACGGTGGTGAGCGCGAACCCTTACAAGGACACCGTCTCTCCCACGCCCGCGAAGAGCATTGTCGTGTCGCAGGGCACGTCCAACCCGCAAGGTTTCGTCAACGCCTTGAGCGCGACGGGGGTACTCATCGCCGTCGATTTCCCCACGCCCTACGAATTCGGCGTCTACTGGCAGGTCGTCTTCGCCGACTCCGTCGGTGGCTCGGCCAGCTCGCCGACCTTCAAGTCGCCTACGGCAGGCGGCATCGAGTCGTTCATCATCGACCTGTCGGGTCTCGCCGACGGCCCGCTCTCGGTCACGTGGAGCGCCTCTGACTCCGCCGGCAACCCGGCAACCCAGGCCGCGCCCAACGCGACCAAGGACACCGTCGCTCCTGGCGCACCCTCGAGCCTGGCCGTGCAGGCAGGCCAGGGCAACGCCACTGGCGTCATCAACATGCACAACGAGGCTGGCGCACGGGTCGCAGCCGCGTTCACAAGCAACGCCCTCGGCGGCGGCGAGCTGTTCACGATCACGATGACGCCACAGGGCTCGAGCAGCCCTTCCGTCTCGTACGGACCGATCTCGGGCGGCCCCATCGGCGGATCTTCGTTCGTCTTCGGTCCGATGAACACGACGCCGATGCCGGAAGGCATCGTCGATGTTCGCATCGACATCGTCGATGCCTCCGGAAACGCCACGTCGTACCTGGGCACGCCAGCCCTGAAGGACGTCACTCCACCCGCGACTCCCACCAGCGCCGGCGTAGCAGCCGGGGCCATGAACCCGTCGAATTTCGTCAACTTCCACAACGAGCCGAGCATCGACGTCGGCGTGGATTTCGGATCGGGTTCGGTGAGCACGGATCAGGTCTGGGTGACGCTGACCGGCGGCGCGTTCAACGTGACGGCCGGCCCGCTGACTGCGCCCGACGGAACCGGTTCCCTGAGCTTCGCTGGCATTGACGGCTCACTCCTGACGGATGGGCCTGTCTCGATGCAGGTCACCGTCGAAGATGTGAACGGCAACCAGTCGATCTTCGCCGGCGCGCAGGCGCACAAGGACACCGTCGCCCCCTCGCCGCCAACCAGCGCGGCGGTCGCGGCTGGGACCTCTAACGTCGCCGACTCCATCAACATGACGAACGTCGACAACGTCGTCGTCTCCGTCGAGCTGCCAGACGATTACAAAGGCACGGAACAGGTCACCGTCACGTTGACCGGTGGAACCACCGCGTCGGCCACGGTCCTGTCGCCTATCTACGGCGGTTCGATCTTGGTCAACCAGATCGACGCGTCGGCGCTCGCCGACGGCACAATCGCGATCTCGGTCGATGTCGTCGATCCCGCGGGCAACTCGGTGAACTTCACCGGAACCCCCTGCATGAAGGACACGGCGCCCCCCGCGGCGCCCACGTCCATTGCGATCCCATCCGGGACGTCCAACCCGGCGAACGTCATCAACAACCAGACCGAGACCGCCGTCGACGTCATGGTGGACTACGACAACTCCATGACGGGCACGGAGACCGCGCTCTTGCACATGACAGGTGCAAGCGGCGATCAGACGTCGCCCGTTTTGGCTGGTCCGGTGGCGGTGCCCGCCGGCGGTGGTGTGGCCACGTTCTCCGGCATAAACGCCGCGCGCCTCGCCGACGGCGCGATCTCGCTGATGATCGTCATCACGGACGCGCAGGCCAACGAGGCGACGTTCACCGGGACCTCCGCCACGAAGGACACGGTCGGACCTCTGGCGCCGCTGACGGCCCACGTCTGGGAGACGTCCGCCAACCCGACGAACTTCATCAACGCCGCCAGCGCCAGCGCGACCCAGGTCGACGTCACATTCGATGGCGGCTCGCAAGCGACGGACACGGTGACCGTGACCCTCGGCGGTCTGGTCCAGTCCAGCTCGATGAGCGCCCCCTCCGGATCGGGCTCATTGAGCTTCACCGGCATCGACGCGACCTCTCTGCCGGAGGGCAGCGTGCTCGTTCAGGTCAACGTCCTCGACGCCAGCATGAACCTCACGACGATGTTCGGCACCACCGCGCGCAAGGACACGGTCCTACCCGAGCCGTACACGTCGGCACACATCGTCGCTGGCGCGGGCAACGCCCAGGACATCGTCAACACGAGCAACGCTGGCAGTGCGCGGA
>JABSRK010000259.1 GCA_013213915.1 Planctomycetota bacterium | reverse complement strand
CGGTTGGAAGTCGACGAACATAGCATCACGATCGCACGCTATGAGCACGGGCTCTCCAAGTTCGAGACTCGCTGGGGAACGTTCTCCGATCCTTGGACCCACCAGCCGCAGCCGAAGTGCGGTTTCGTCTTATTGGGTACCGACGGCACGATCAGCAGCTACGACTACGAGGAGACGATCACATTGCAGACGAGGGAGCATCCCGAAGCGCGAGCGGTGTTGGTCGACCCGGTCGAGCCGCCGTTCCAGGACCCCGTCCAGTATGTCGTCGCGTGCATCACCGATGGCGGCGAT
Organism: Planctomycetota bacterium; assembly: GCA_013213915.1. Lineage (GTDB taxonomy): Bacteria > Planctomycetota. The sequence continues at coordinate 5,099 of JABSRK010000259.1, read as the reverse complement.
GTGGAGGGGCCGCTCTCGCCCCAGGTGTCGCGCGTCGGTCAGCAGATCGTCGATTCGGCGGTGCTGTCGGCGCGGGAAAAGCGGACGGTCCCCTTGATCCCATGAGTGGCCTGCCTGAACTGGACTGGCAGCCTCCCATGCCGCGGGGCCCCGTACCGGGGATCGGCCTCATCGGCTGCGGTGGGATCTCGGAGCGTCACCTCACCGGCTACCGTGACGCCGGGTGGCCCGTTCGGGTTCTGTGCAGTCGCGACATTGCGAAGGCGGAGGCCCATCGCGCGACGTTCTTCCCGGACGCTGATGTGACCACGGACTGGCGCGAAGTCGTCGCGCGCGATGACGTGGGCGTGGTGGACGCGACGCCCCACCCACCCGAACGGGTCCCCATCATCGAAGGCGCGATCGAGGCCGGCAAGCACGTGCTATCGCAGAAGCCGTTCGTGAACGATCTCGCGACTGGCGAGCGCTTGTGCGATCAGGCCGAAGCGCAGGGAGTGAGGCTCGCCGTCAACCAGAACGGACGCTGGTCGCCACACATGTCATGGATGCGTTGTGCGGTCGATGCCGGGCTCGTTGGGGAGGTGACCGCCGTAGATATCGCGATCCACTGGGACCACAACTGGATCGCTGGCACCGTTTTCGACGACACGCCACACCTGCTGCTCTTTGACTTCGGGATCCACTGGTTCGATTTCATCCAGAGCCTCATGGGGGGGCGCGCTGTAAGGTCGACGTCGGCCTCCGTGCGCCGGAGCCCGACCCAGCGCGCGAAGCCGCCACTCATCGGCGAAGCTACCATTCGCTACGACGATGCGCGGGCGACCCTCAACTTGAACGGCGACAGCTCCCACGTCCTGCGCAACGCGACCGTCGTCACCGGCACCGAAGGCGCCCTGGTCAGCGACGGGAAAGACCTGCAGACTCAGCAGGTGACCTTGCACCGCGCCGATCGTCCCGCCGAGGTGCCGACGCTGACCGGGCAGTGGTTTCCTGACGGATTCCGTGGGGCGATGGGCGACCTGCTTTGCGCGATCGAGGATGACCGTTCGCCGCTGTGTGCAGCCCGCGAGAACCTGGCATCCCTCCAGCTTTGCTGGAAGGTGATCGATCACTTGTCGTAGACGCTGGCGTCGTCAGCGTTGCCGAGGTGACGGAGCTTGGCGGCGAGCGCGCCCCAGTCCCTGGGCATGGAGAAGAACCACCGCCCCCCGCGCAAGGATCGCTGGTGCGGCGGGACGCCCCCCATCCATGAACGGTCCGCGATGAGGTCCTTGGCAGGTGTCTTGCCGAGGTAGATGACCTGGATCGCGCCCTTGTCATCGACGAGGAGAGTGGTGGGGAGGACGAGGTCGGTGTCGAGCCGCCGGACGTTCAGGACCAGAGCCTCGACGATCTCTCTGAGCTTCGCGCCGAGCGGTTTGTCGGGGAACGCGCTCCTCGACGCGGACGCGAACCACCTGGCCGACGCCTCCGGGTCGTCTTCGTCAACGCCGAGCGCGACGACGTCGATGCCCGCCGCTTCGAGCGCCGATCGGTTCTTCGACCAATCGCCGAGTTCGGCGCGGCAAGGGACACATGTGCGCGACCACAAGTTGAGCGCCGTCCAGTGTGTCGGCGCCGCCTCCCCCCAGACGTGGCTTCGGATGCTCGGTGGCAAAGGTAGGGGAACCCGAAGGGGGATAGCGACGGTTCCGGCGGTCGGCGTGCTCATGGGGGGCCCCGCCTGGAGGGCGGCCACGTTCCGTTCCACGCGCTCGGCCGCTCGCCATCCCTGGCGGATGCGATACAGCGCGTCGACGGGGCGCGACCCCATCACCTCCGACCCGCCGCGCGGCCAGACGATGGTGATGCGGTCGATCTTCTCGGTCTCACCGAGCCCGAAGTGGAGGCGCCGTGATGATTGCGACAAGTACCCGTCGCCCGACGAGACGGTGCGCACCATGCGGCGTCCACCCGCTTCGACCGTCACGCGCGCGCCGATGGCATCGCGGTTGGCGTGCGTTCCGACGAGCTCGAAAGCGATCCAATGCCGATCACGTGGCATGTCGTTGCGCAACAGGCGCAGTTGAGGGCCGGTGCGGTTGCGCAGCCACACGTCCAGGTCGCCGTCACCGTCCCAGTCCGTCGTGACGACGGCGCGCGCATCGTCCTTGAAGTCGATCCCGAGCAGCGCCGACGCGTCCGCAAAAGTCCCGTCGCCCAGATTCAGGAATGCGTTGTTGCGTTCACTCCCACTCCAGGACGCGCCTCGGTCCATCTGTCGGTTGAGAGCCTCCCAGCCCGCCATGTAGTCCGGCATGCTCTCTGAGCGTTTCCCTCTCGTCGGTGATTGCGACGCGACGCGCCGCCAGAAGAAGCTTCACAGGTCGTCCTTGACGCGACCCGTGAGGAACCCGTTCGGTGCGATGATGTCGTCGTATCCGTCGTTGTCGAGGTCGCAGAATCGGGCGCCCCAGCCCCAGCGCCCCATGCGCACACCGGCGCGGTCACTGACGTCCTCGAAGCGCCCACCCACATTCCTGAACAGCGTGTTGCCAAGCGAATAGCGCTGGATCTGTCTCTTGTGTCTGTTCTCGTCGCGCTTGAACCGGTCCTGGTACGCGATGCGATTGCCTGCAGCCGAGAACATGTTGGTGACGTACAGGTCGGGTTTCCCGTCGAGGTCGAAATCGCCGACGCTCGCACCCATGCCCGCCGCCTGGTCCTCGACTCCGGCCTCTGCGGCGACGTCGATGAACTTCCCACTCTCGTTCTTGTACAGGTTGTTGCGGCCAAAGTCGTTGGCGACGTACAGGTCCGGGTCCCCGTCCATGTCATGGTCGATCCAGACGCATGCGAGGCTGAATCGTTGGTTGTTCGTGCTCAGCCCGCTCCTGATGGTGACGTCCGTGTACACGTCCTTCCCTTCGTTTCGCATCAGGTGGTTCGTTGGACCGTTGTTCGCGTCGTGGAACGGGAGCGGAATCGAAATCCCGTACTGGACCTTCACGTAGCGGCACCCGTACACATCCAGGTCCCCGTCTTTGTCGTAATCGGCGACGGCGAGGGAGTAGAAAGCCGCTGGCGTGGGGGCACGCATGGTGACGATGCGTTCGAACGTGCCGTCGCCGCGGTTTTTTGCGAGGACAATGGCGTTCCCGATCGCCATCAAGAGATCCTGGTCGGTGTCGTTGTCCATATCCGCGAAGAGCACGCCCTTCGTGTCGTCGAGCCAGGCCACACCGAGCTTCTCTGCGCGGTCCACGAGCGTGCCGTCCGCCTGCCGGACGAGCAGCAGATTCGGCAGGCCGGTCCCCATGGCGACGTACAGGTCCTCGTCGCCGTCGGCGTCTATGTCACCGACCGCAAGGCCGTTGTGCCCCATGAGATTCCACTCCCCGAGCCCATCGACACGGCCATGCCAGGTCTCGCCACCCACCGCGAGTGTCGAGAGGCGCTTGTCTTCGAAGTCGATCACCGACGTGGTGCATTCCGTGAGCAACGCACGCGGGCGCGTCAGCTCTTCGAAGCGCTCCATGTGGACGGTGAGGATCTTGGGCGCCTTGTCCGCGTCACCGACTCGCCAGCTGATGCGCCAACGTCCCACCTGTTGGACGCCGGACCCGTCGTCAAACGAAGCGAACGCTTCGTATCGCACGTTGGTGAGGAACGAACTGTTATCGACCTGGCGGACGCCGATGATCTTGAACACGACGCGGCGTTCGGTGGCGGCCGCGAGGGGATCGCGGAGCCGGGACAGCGCCGCCGACAGGGAAACGTGAATGGGCCCGACCATTGCCGATGTCTGGCCGACGGTCACGGTGCCGAAAGCACGGGGTGAACTGGCGTCACGCAATGCGGTGGACGCAGCATCCGGGTGCGCGACAGACGCCAATTCGCTCCACGAACCACCCGCGATCATGTCGGCAAGAGACGTGAGCTGGGCGGCGGCAGCGGCCTGGAGCGCTTCGGTTTCCCAGTCCCCGTTGCGTGGGAGAACCTTGGCCTCGAGCCGGGTGACGCGATCATCGACCGGCTGCGCGACAGCGGACACGGCTGCCACGAGGAGCATGAACAAACACCTCATGATGTGGTCATACCATCGGCGACCCTGAAACGAGAAGAGGGGAGGCGTCTCTGGGCGCCACCCCTCCTCGGTCACGACCCATCGATCGGCGCTAGTGGCCGATGGTGACCTGCAGCGCGTTGGTGAGTTCGGCTCCCGCGCCGAGGGGATACCCGGCCTGGACGAAGAACGTGCCGATAGCGATGTCGCCACCGAAGAGCTGCTGGACGAATCGTCCGTTTGCGTCCGTCGTGACGTCGACGACGTTGCCCCAAGGGAGACCCGGGATGATGACGGCTCCGGGCAAGATCGAGAACGGGCTGTTCGTGGCCGAGATCGCCACGGACACCAGCGTGTTGGGGCTCGCGTTGTCGATGATGACCGCTGCGGTCGAGCCGGCCAGCGCGAGGTCGTCCCCACAGATCATCAGTGTGGGGTTGCCGAACTGGCTGCCGAGATCCTGCTGGCAGAACTCGCATTCGTCCGGGATGTAGTTCCCGTTGAAGTCGGTGCTGGTCGCCGCCACGAGGATGTCGTGCAGGTCGTTCTGACCATTGTTGTTGCAGTCTTCCTCGTACGCCTGGACGAGATAGTCGAAGTCGACGTTATCCACGTCGCCGTCCTCATCGATGTCGAACACCGCCTCGGGGTCGTCGGGGGTGTAGTTGGCGACGCCCGGGCCGGTCTGCGCGGTAAGAAAGGCCTGGAGATCCAGGAAGTCGACGTCGCCGTCACCATCACCGTCGAACTCGCGCCTGCCGAGCGAATCGAGGAAGTTGATGACGTGCTGCTGATCAGCGGCCGATAGCGCCAGGAACGCCTGCGCCGCCGGCGCCGCGGTGTTCGCGAACGCGTTGTGCAGCTCGATGATTCCACCCGGGCCCGTGATGCGTACGGCCAGGGTCGGGCCGGTCACACGGCCGTCGTGCCACAGGGGATCACGGAAGCGGACGCCCCACAGCGCGGGCGTGCGCAGCTCCTGGATACCGCCGGCGCCTTGTTCGATGAAGTCCGCGGCCGAGCCCATGTCGTGCAGCAGGTAGTCGGAATACGG
>JABSRK010000258.1 GCA_013213915.1 Planctomycetota bacterium | reverse complement strand
CACCTTGCCGATGCCATCCGCCCCGCAGATCACGTCCGGCGCCCAGACCGCGGTGTCCCGGAAATCGGAACGAACCACTACCTCTGCCCCGGTGTCTTCTCCGGTTGCGCCTGCCACCCGGTCCTCCGCCCTCTTGTCGACCGCTTTCCCGTAGTAGAGGGTGCCCTGCTGCGTCTGCAAGAGTCGCCCCGTCTCCGCGTCCATCACGACGGGTGCACCGAGGTTCATAGAACCCGCCGGGGCGTTAGCCCCTCGATAACGCACACGACGGCCGAGGCCGATGGCGTCATTCTCCGGACCCCCGTCCCCCCAGACCTCCTCATCAGACGTGATTCCCTGCTCCTTCGCCAACATCTCGTCCGGCCCGAACACCATCCCGTCCAGGATCTTGCTCACACGTCCCGGTCGGTTTCCCCACGCGGGCAGCCAGCCGGACGTGTCGTACTTGCCCCACGTCACGTCCCGTGCGCGATATCCGTTGAACGCAAACGTGAGAGAGCCTTGCCCCGAGCTCCTACGCGGGCGGCGGGACCCATAAAAGAAGCGGCGAATGTCCGGTGTCTGATCCTGGTGGATGTAGAAGAGCGACGCATCCAGACAAGTCATCGCCACGTGTGCGGGAACCGGATGACCGTCCGCATCCGTGACAGAGATCGTCACCTCGCCCCTCTCCCCGGGCTTGTAGACCGGCTTGTCAAACGTCATGGCCACGTCGAGGAGCTTGCCGGTGGGTGGCACCAGCAATTCGTGCACCGCCGTGAAGAACCCGCCGTCACGCACCGTGTACGCGGTGAGGTGCACGTTGGGAACGTACGCTTTCGCGATGGGCAGGCTGAGCACCGCCGTCTTTCCGTCGAGGCGAAGCACCTGACGGTGCAGCGTCCGGTCTTCCGCCTCAAGACACAGGAGAACGGCGCTGTCGCGATGATTGGAGTTCACCATAACCAGCGCGGTCTCGCCGGGCTCGTAGACACGCTTGTCGGTGATGATCTCCAGATTCTTCATCTGGAATCCATCGGCGGTAAAGCCCGCCCCGTGGACCCACACGGGGATGTCGCCGCGTGCGAGCTCGCCCCAGGCGTCTCTCGCCTGGTACGAGACGACGAAGCGCCCTGCCTCGTCGGCGACCCACTTGACGAATCCGATGCCGCGGTCGTTGGTAGATGCGTCCTCTTCCAGAATCTGGGTCAGGATGTCGTGCGGCTGGCCGTCGCGCAGCTCTTGCGTGACGCGATACACGCGCGCCTTGCCGACCGTCGCGAGGGGATGCCCCGACGGCGTTTGTGCCTGGACTTCGAAGGTGGCCGTCTCTCCCTGCGCCCAGAACCCGCGCTGCGAGGCCATCTGGACGATGAACGACGTGCGCGTCACCGGGATGCGCCCGGCGCCGCTGATCGTCCGACGGGACGCGTCCGTCACGTCCGCTTGCACAATGAAACGGCTGTCCTGGTCGGGATACGCGGTCGCATACTTGGCGCTGCTCCATTCAATGACCAGGCGCCCCGAGTCGTCGAGTTGCCCATCACCGTCGGCGACGAGCTCACGCCCACGGCCGCGATCCGAGGGATCAACGTTCCCCGGGATCTGTCCGTAGAGGTCGCGGTAGGGCTCATGCCTGCGGAAGTGCGCCCAGAATCGCTCACGGAAGACGCGATAAGAGACCTTGGCGCCGGCAACGGGCGCGCCGAAGTAGTACCTCCCCTGAATGGTCGCGGAGCAGCCTCCGCCCAGGCGTACCGGTTCGTCCGGACCTTTGACAAGGACCTCGAACTCCGGCTTCTTGTATTCCTCCACGCTGAACGTGCCAGACCCGACCGAGCGGCGGCCGCGTCGGAGATTGATGCCATAGCGACCGAGCGGTGGCTCTTCGCCCAGATCCAAGGCGGCGTCAAGCGCACCCGTGTCATCAGTCGTGATGGCTTGATCGAAGATCACCGTCCCCTTCGGGTCTCGCACCTGGACGCTGAGAGGGGTGTCCGCCACCGATTTGTAGGCGCCATCGATCTTCGAACGAACCACGGCAGCGAAGTTCACCGTGTGCCCGGGGCGATACACGGGACGATCCGTGAACACATACGCCATCGGTTGCACCGTTCCCCGAACGCTGAGCCCATACCACTGCGAAGTGACCAGGGCGTTCCGATCACCGTCGGCGGCGTACACCGAGATGTGGCGACCGCCTCGCTGAGAGGTCGACGGGTGCTTGACCTCGAGGACCCCCGACGCATCCGTGAGGCCCCGTTCTGCCTTCACCACCCATCGCCAACCGGTGAGACCCCTTACGTGAATCCGGTGACGCACGACAACGTTGGCACCGGCAACCGGGGCGCCGGTCTTGGTGTCCACGGCGAACACCAGGGTCCGGTCGCCATCGACCTGGCGCACGATGCCGAGGTCGGATACCACGAGGAGATCGCGATAGACGAGATCTCCCGCCGTGGCCTCCACCAGGTAGCAGCCGCGGTCCGTCACGGGCAAGGGAATCTCTTCTTGGTGCGGCTGATGCCCGTCAGCGTCCTTCGTCTGGCGGTCGAACCGAGCGACCTCTTCGCCCGGTCCCAGTGGAATGCGCAACGCCGCAACGAGATCCTGAGCCGTAGCGAACGAGATCTTGGGATCCCGGATGACGCTCTCACGGCCAAGGACGTCGGAGAGGGGAAAACGGAAAACGCGCACGGTCACCATCTTGACGTTGCGCGTCGTGAGCGCCGCCTGGGGCTGGTGTCCGATCGGCGCTGTACGGCCGACCTCGAGCGCGAGTCGGGGAAACGTCATCTGTTCGACCGCGGAACGCGCGTCCTCCCGTACCCCCGACTTGGGATAGGCGTCAATGAGGCGTTTGTAGGTCGCCACCGCGTCGACGTAGAGGGTCAGTTGACGCTGAATCGTCCCGAGCGCGTACAGCACCTCGTCCGCCAAGCCGCCCTTCCGAGCTTCCGGCCAGATCGCTTCCAGTGTCTTGATGGGGTTCCACCCCTCCGGCATCACGAAGACGGGCTGATCACCGTAGCCCTCGCACCGGAGGCGCCCGTCCACCACCTGGACCAGGCGATACCGTTCCATGACCCGCCGGAACGCCATCGCCTTCAGATAGCCGGCCATGACCCGAGACTGGGGATTCTTGAGTCGCTTCTGCACTTCCATGGCTCGGTCGTACGCCCAAGCCATGCGGCTGGTCCAGGTCTTCAGAGCGTCATATCCGGTGGCGCCGATGCCGCCCTTCACCTGGTCGTCGAACGAAATACGCATGACCTCCACGGCGGAGGCCAGTTCAAGGTGACATCGGAGGTGCTCACGAGCGAACGCGAGCCTCGACTTGTCGTCTGCAGCAACGGCCTGATCCACCCCCGCGTCATAGATAGCGCGGGCCTGCTGGAGTTCGGATACGCCCGCCCTGACGGTCTCGTAGCCCGTGTGGTGATACGTCGCGCCCTGGACCCACTGATCCCAGTATTTGACCCCGTCCTTCTCGTAGTAGTACTGGGGCATGGTCGTGGCAAGAACCCCCGATTCGACGAGCGCACGGGCTCTTTGACGGGAATCCGTGGCGGCAGCGACCGCTTCCGCGAGGGCAACCCGCGCCTTCCCGTAGTGCTTCAGATGTGTGAGACACTGCCCCACGCGCCGCCGGATCCGATCGGCCTCTTCGCGGTGCTCCGGGAGCGTCAGAGCCTGACGATAGTGCCCAAGCGCGGTCTTGTAGTTGTGCTCGGCATAGGCGGCGTCCGCCTGCTTGAGGACATCGTCGGTCGACACCGCGACAACGCTGGTCAGCGCGATGAGCGCCACCGGAATCAGCATCCTTCCCATGATTGCACCTCCGAGCTCGTTGCTCTAGCGCCACTTGGACGCGGCCTCAGGAGCGAGGTTCCCGAAACCCGAGGACTCAGCAAGGACTCAGCATGACAAAAAAAAAGCCGCGTGCTCCCGCACGCGGCTCATTGTTCAAAACCCGGCAACGACCTACTTTCGCGCTTTTGGCACTATCATCGGCGTCGGAGACTTAACTACCGTGTTCGAAATGGGAACGGGTGTGGCCCTCCGGCTATGATCACCGGGAATACGCTCAACGCCGACGGCTATTGCGGCCGGCAATGGCTATCCCGAATAGCGTAGAAGCGGCACCAACCACCGAATGCCTGACAAGGCACTCGCTTGTTCTTCTTGTCATGCCAGTCCGAAGACTGACAGGACAAAAAAGTGGTTAAGCCAATCGGGCGGTTAGTACCAGTCAGCTGAACACATCACTGTGCTTACACCTCTGGCCTATCAACGTGGTCGTCTTCCACGGCCCTGATAGGGAAGGTCGATCTTGGGGAGGGCTTCGCGCTTATATGCTTTCAGCGCTTATCCTGTCCGAACATAGCTACCCTGCGCTGCCGTTAGCACGACAACAGGAACACCAGAGGTTCGTCCAACCCAATCCTCTCGTACTAGGGTCAGAGCCCCTCAACCTTCCTACGCCCACAGCAGATAGGGACCGACCTGGCTCACGCCGGTCTGAACCCAGCTCGCGTACCACTTTAATTGGCGAACAGCCAAACCCTTGGGACCGCCTTCAGCCCCAGGATGTGATGAGCCGACATCGAGGTGCCAAACCTCGCCGTCGATATGAACTCTTGGGCGAGATCAGCCTGTTATCCCCGGAGTACCTTTTATCTGATGAGCGACGGCCCTTCCACTCGGAACCGCCGGATCACTAAGGCCTGCTTTCACACCTGTTCGATCTATCGATCTCACAGTCAAGCACCCTTTTACCCTTGCGCTCTACGCATGGTTGCCGACCATGCTGAGGATGCCTTTGCACTCCTCCGTTACTCTTTAGGAGGAGACCGCCCCAGCCAAACTGCCCACATAGCACTGTTCCTGGCCCGGATTCACGGAACCAGGTTAGAACGCCAACAACACAAGGGTGGTATTTCAAGGTTGGCTCCACCTGAACTAGCGTCCAAGCTTCAAAGCCTCCCACCTATCCTACACATGAGCTGCTAGCACCCAATACTATGCTGCAGTAAAGGTTCACGGGGTCTTTCCGTCTTGCTGCGGGTACGTGGCATCTTCACCACGAGTTCAATTTCGCCGGGTCCATCCTCGAGACAGTGCTCAACTCGTTACGCCATTCGTGCGGGTCGGAACTTACCCGACAAGGAATTTCGCTACCTTAGGACCGTTATAGTTACGGCCGCCGTTTACCGGGGCTTCGATTCGCCGCTTCGCCGAAGCTAACAACTCCTCTTAACCTTCCGGCACCGGGCAGGCGTCAGACCCTATACGTCGTCTTGCGACTTAGCAGAGTCCTGTGTTTTTGGTAAACAGTCGCTACCCCCGATTCTCTGCAACCCCCGCCAGCTCCGGATGTTCTCCTTCACCAGCAAGGGCACACCTTCTCCCAAAGTTACGG
>JABSRK010000257.1 GCA_013213915.1 Planctomycetota bacterium | reverse complement strand
CGTCCGTACCGGGGATCTTCCGCGTATAGGCCACGAAATCAGCACACGTGGCCTGGGGCGCTGCGGAAAGCAAGATGACGGAGAGGAGAGCGGTCATGGTGTGGATCCTACTTCGCGACGAAGGACACCAGGTGCCGCTTCATCTTCATCCTGGTAGCACCGCTGGTCTCGGATTCCATCCGAACCAGGCCGCCAGGAACTGCGGCGCACATCCACACCTTGCTTCGGATCTTGGATTGGCCAGACTCGATGAGCGTCTGCGTCCAGGTGCAAAGCAGGTCTCGTTGCGCGATCTTCAGGGTCTCCTCCCCCGTCTCGGGCTTCTTGCGGCCCTCCCCGGCCAGCCGCTTCTCGATAGTCGCGGGGAGCATGCGAACCTGTGCCGGCAACTCGATCTTCCTGCCAGCCACCAGCATCGAGATCTGTATCTCCAGGGCGATCTCCTTGTCTCCCTTGGACTTGAGCGTGGTCGTGGATGTGATCTCAAGGCGGTGTGCCTCATCGATCGTCTTGATGACGACCAGGCTGCCTCCCTCGAATGCCGCCCAGCGACGGTACTCGGGGTTTGCCATTTCATCGTGAGACAGCGCCGACACGAGGAGCGCGAGAAGCGTGACGTTGAGCATCAAATCCTCCTGGGTCGCGCGAGAGCGGACCCTCTTCCGCCAAAGCCCACACGGCCGCCGAGTTCGTCCTTAACACCAGGGAGCCATTCAGCGAAGATGCGAGGTGAGAACTCCACCCCGGTCTTCATTGGTCAACCCGCCCGAGAGACCATCGATGCTCCACCGCACAGCGTGGCGTCCGTGCGCCGCCCTCTTGTTGATCGCAAGTCTGTCAGCAGCCCAGGCCTCCGTTGGCAACCAGACCCGCGTGTTTCAGGCGGGCGTGAGCGGCGGCAACGCGGACGTCACACACGCGTGCGTGATCGCGAACACGGGCGGTGACGGGACGGTCACGGAAGCCGACACGTTGACCCTCGGATCGGGTCGCGGTCTGCTCGTGTTTCCGTGGATCATCGGCTCCGGATTGGCCCAGGTCTGGCCCGGCGCAGACGTGACCAGCGCTACGCTCGAGGTGTACGTCGAGTCGGTTCCGGGCACTGCGGCGACTCGCACCCTGTCACTCATGCCGCTGTTCGACCTGGCCGGACGGGGCCCCTGGCACGAACCGTCGCAACACGTGACCGCTGGCTCGGGCGTCGGCGTCTCCTGGCTCAGCCGTGATGCGCGCCCGGCCATCGGCGCGACGTGGCTGCTGCCCGGTGCCGACGTCGCCGTCGTCCCCGCACCATGGAGCGGAACCGTCAACGTCGATCAGACAGCGGGCCAGTGGTACGCCTTCGACGTGACCGCGGTCATCGACCTCATGGCCGACGGCTGGACGAACCACGGGTGGGCCCTCGACGTGGACCAGACCGGCAGTGACCTGGTCATCGCCTCTGACGACCACCCCGACCCGACGAAGCGGCCCAAGCTCACGGTGCAGTGGAATTCGCTGTCACCCCCGTACAACCACATCCCCCACGCTGTCGCCGACATCCAGGTCACGACGATGGAGAGCTCGCCCGTAACGGTGCAGCTTCCGTTCGCAGATTCCGACGGAGACCCCGCCACCTACACCATCCGCGAGCGTCCTGGACACGGGACGCTGGAGGGCCAGGTGTGGTGGGTCTACAAGCCCGATCCGGGTTTTGTGGGGACGGACAGTTGGACCTTCTACGCGCACGACGGGTTCGCAAGCTCGCCGATCACCAGGGTCACGGTGGCGGTGTACCCGGGCATCGGCACCACCACCTTTACCCTCGCCGGCGGCGCTGCAGGAACAGCCGCCGAAGTCCGCTCCGCGACCGTTGGTGTAACCACCGACCCGGCAGGCCAGTCAACTCAGGTCGGCCCGGAGTGCATCCTCACACAGGGCAGCACGGCCGCCGTCCTGGACCTACCCTCGCTCCTTTCTGGCTCGGGCGCCATCCCCGTCGGAGCCACCGTGATCTCCGCCGAGCTTCGGCTCACTGTGACCCAGTCCGCAGATCCGGGCACACGCACCGTCACGGCCCATCGCCTCCTTGACCCGGGCCAGCTCGGACCCTGGCACATGCCACAGACGGTCGGAGTGACGCTCGATAGCGGCGTCTCCTGGCTGTACCGAGACGCCCGGCCGGGAGCGCTGGTTCCGTGGCTCGTCCCTGGAGGTGAGCGGGCGGCCGCCAGCTCGACGAGCGCACCGGTCTCGGGCGTCGCGGGTGCGGCCCTGGCCCTCGACGTCACGACCGCCGTGAACGCGTGGGTAGGAGGCGCCCCGAACATCGGCTGGATGCTCGAATCCACACGACCGACCCGCTTCGCGTCGGAGTCGCACCCCAACTCGCATTGGCGACCGCAGCTGACGGTCATGTGGCGACCCGTGGGAGTGTTCTTGACCAACCTTCCCCCCGTCGCCAACGCCGGACCCGATCGCGTGGTCGTGGCGAACGAGCTGGTCACGCTGGATGGCAGCGCCTCGTACGACCCGGATGGACAGCCGCTGCAGTACCTCTGGTACCAGACCGGAGGCCCACCCCACGCGATCCCATCGCCGTCGTCCGCGTCCTGGGACTTCCAGGCGCCCGTGCTTCCCACAACGGCGACGTACACGTTCATCCTCGGTATCTCCGACGGTTGGTACTACGACTTCGAAACCGTGTCCATCGTCGTGGAAGGCCAGACGGGCACGGTCAATGCACCACCGATCGCCGACGCCGGCCTGGACGCGACGCGGCCGGAGGGCTCCTTTCACCTGCTGAACGGGATCCCATCGTACGACCCCGAAGGCGGTCCGTTATGGGCTGTATGGGAACAGGTGAGCGGCCCCCCCGTCCTCGAGTTCAACAGCACGCCGAACCAGTTCGTCTTCATCACCCGTCTGCCGTTCACGACCGCGGCGCAGTCACCCACCCCCATCGGGTTCCGCATCGCGGTCAGCGACGGGACCCACACCTCGTACGACTGGGTGATCGTGTGGATCACCGATCACGCGAATCCACCACCGACGGCGAATCCGGGTCCATCCCAGAGCGCCGAGGCCGAGCACTGGGTCGGCTTGGACGGCCGCGCGTCGTTCGATCCCAATTCCAACACCGTCTCTTACGCATGGACGCAGACCCAGGGACCGGCGGCGACCATCTTCGGTGCCGACACACAGGTCCCCTACTTCAAGGCGCCGGACGTCCCGGCGCAGACCGACCTCGTGTTCGAACTCGAGGTGTCGGACGGCGAGTACACAGGCACCGCAACGACCACAGTGACGGTGATGCGCCATCCCCCGGAGTTCACGGGGAATCCCCAGTCCCTCGCACCGTACTCGGACACCCTGAGCCCACGCGAGGCCCGCCATCTCCTGCGGCGCGCCGGGTACAGCGGCTCACCCGCGATCGTGGCGCAGGTCGTCGCTCAGGGACTGAACGCGACCATTTTGGGGATGATGAACCCGATCCCGACGCCGTCCCTCGACGCGGAGGCCTGGACGCTCGTTCCGACGCCCGTACCCGGCGACACCTATCCCCAGGCCAACAGCGAGCAAGTCGCCGAGTGGTGGCTCACGTACAAGCTCAAGTCGCCGTGGCAGAACCAGCTACGCGAGAAGATCTCGTACTTCTATCACGACCTCTACGCGGCGGGGGGGTCGGTCGCCGGCTCGCGCGAACGTCACTGGCAGATGGCGTACATCGATCTCTTCCGCGAGACGCCGTTCCCCAACTACCGGCAGTTCCTCATCGACCTGACACGCAGCGACCTCATGCTCGACTGGCTCGACAACCACCGCAACCAGGCTTCGAGCCCGAATGAGAACTACGCGCGCGAGTTCTGGGAGTTGTACACGCTGGGCCCGTTCGACCCGATCACCGGGCTCCCCAACTACACCGAGACCGACATCCAGAATGCCTCGCGGGCGTTCACCGGCTGGGAACGCTACGACCCGCCGGAGAACCCCAGCGATTCGTACTACTCGCGCTTCAATCAATCCCGTCACGACGGCGGCAACAAGAACGTCCTCGGCTACATCGGTGCCTGGAAGGACGAGGACATCGTCGATATCACCCTCACCCGCCCACGAGCCGCCGAGTTCATCTGCGAGAACCTGTTCCGGTTCTTTGCCTACGACGATGCCACGCCGTCGACCATCCAGGCGCTGACCCAGATCCTGACATCAAGCGGCTGGGAGCTCCGACCCGTCATCGAGGCCATTCTCAAATCCGAGGCGATGTTCTCCGGCGCCGCGCTACGGGAACGCGTGAAGACGCCGACCGAGTACTTGATCGGCTTCATGCGCGAGACCGCGCTCGAGATCGACGTCGATCTGCAACACGACCACCTGGAAGCACTCGGCCACGTCGTCGGTCTACCGCCCAACGTGAAGGGCTGGCCCGAAGGAGCGTTCTGGCTCGGTGAGGCGTCGATGGCGTACCGCTCTCAAGCCATCAACGCGATCATCGAAGCCCGCACGTACCAGCAGGGCCTGAGCCTGGACCACCTGCTCCCACCCCCAGGACTCCGTTCGGGCGCAGCGACCGTCGCTCATCTGCTGCGCGTCCTGGACATCGAGCTGGACAGCGATCAGCAGTTCCACACGCTCGTCGAGTACATGGACCGCGCCTGGACCGGAACCCAGTCGTACACAGTGCTGTTCGACGGCGACGTGCCCCTGCACGTCAGCCACAAGGTCCGTGGCGTCCTGTTCATGCTGGCCTTCGCAACCCCGGACTATCACACCCACTGAGGACGGCGATATGTGCTTGGATCGCAGACACTTCGTGAAGGCCGGGCTCGGCACGGTGGCCGCCGCCGCGATTCCTGGACGCAACGTGCTGGCCCTGGGCGGCCTGAAGGCGCACAAGGCATCCGCGCAGCTCAACCATCGCGTCGTGATGGTTAACATTCGCGGGGGCTGGGATTCGCTGAGCGTCTTCCCCCCCCACGGGTTAGCCGAGTACCAGAACCGCCGGCCGACCCTCGCCATCGCGGCCCCCGACCCGGCGGACCCCACGTCCGCGCTGCCCGCTGAGACCGGTTTCGGCGTCACCTACCTGATGCCCGAGCTCCATTCCGCGTACCAGGCGGGTGAGCTCATCGTCCTTCAGAAGACGGGGTACCCCTCGCCCGACCTGTCCCACTTCACCAGCCAGGACATCATGAGCAAGGGCATCCGCAACGCGAACCACGTCGATACGCGCGGATGGCTCGGTCGGCTGGGCGATCTCTACTTCACGGACACCATCAAGATCGTGGGGGTGGGGACGGGCAACAAGCTCGACTTCATCGGCAACAGCTTCAGACCCGTGATCGTCGACAACCTGGACGCGCTCACGATCGGGACCGATAGCGGCAGCGGCCTCGACTCAGAATTCCGCAACACCAAGTCCGAAGAGCTCCTGGG
>JABSRK010000256.1 GCA_013213915.1 Planctomycetota bacterium | reverse complement strand
GCGATCAAGGACCACATCACACCTTGGGTCGTCATGGTCCAACTCGCGCCCTTCGCCACCAGCATCCCCGCCGGCGCCAGCACGGCGACGAGAAAGTACGCGACGCCCACCCAGAAGAACGCCTTGTAGCGACCGTGCTGAAGGTCGCTCATATCCACCTGCCCCTTGTGCAGCAGGATGCCGTACACCCCCCAGCACACGACCGTGATCAAGGCGTAAGCCAACCAGGTGCCGCCAGCCTGTCCGTCGTCAGGCATGCTCTCGCTCCTCCGTTCAACCAGGTCGCGCGATCATCCTACAGAGGTCCTCGATCTCGCGGGCCATGCGCTCCGAGGTGAACCGCTCACGCACCGCGCTTCGGCCGCGATCCGCGAGCTCCTGGGCGCGAGCAGAATCGGTGACCAGGGACGCGAGGGCGTCCGCCAGAGACGCCGCGTCCGGCTCACAGAGGACGCCGCCCTCTGTCGCGTCCACCACCTCGGGGAACGGGCCGCAGCGAGGCTGGACCACCGGCACACCAGCCGCCATGGCCTCGAGCAGGTAGAGACCGAATGACTCGCCGTAACAGGCGGGCACCGACAGGACCGACAGGGTTTGCAAGAACGCGATCTTCTCGGTGCGAGCGATGTTGGGCAGGACATCGAAGCTGTCGCCGAAACCCGCTGCGCCGATCCGTCGCCGCGCGCGCTCGACACCGTCCCGATCCTCCTGGAGCACGGCGCCCGCCGCACGCAAGCGTAGGCCGGGAACGGCGTCCTTCTTCTTGAGTTGGAGGAACGCGTCCACGAGCATGGGCAGCCCCTTGTCGTCACACAGCCGCGCGAGGAAGCCGATGGTGGGCGGATCGCGGTCGGCGAGCGGCAGCGGGTCGCCGTCGAAATCCGCGAGCTCGATGCCATTGAGGATCGGATGCACTCGGGCGGAGTCGAGGGCAAGGCGCTCCGCCACGACGGCGCCGTACGTACGGCTCACGGGCACGAAGGCGTCTACCGCCGCCGCCGCGTCGGCGAGCGCCGCCCAGGCCTCCTCGCCGTGAGGGTCGGGCAGGGAATCGAGGAACGGGGCCTCCCCTTGCAGGGTGCAGACGATGGGGACATCCAACGCCTGCTTCAGTCGTCCGGCCATACCGCTGAGCAAGGCATTGGAGAGCAGGATCACATCCGGACGTTCCTGTGACGCCATCCAGTCCACCAGCTTCTCCAGCTCGGCCGCCTGGCGTCCGTGCTCCCCCTTGAGCATGGACACGGTCATGGGGCCTAGATCGGGCGCGTCGGTCATGTGCCCCCGCCGCGATGCCCAGCGCAAGAGTCCCGGCCGGTCGAGACAGTTTTCGAACCAGCGCGGCAGCCA
Organism: Planctomycetota bacterium; assembly: GCA_013213915.1. Taxonomy (GTDB): domain Bacteria; phylum Planctomycetota. The sequence continues at coordinate 4,074 of JABSRK010000256.1, read as the reverse complement.
GCGTGCGACCCGCGTCTTCTGCTGCAGGTACATGTTGATGCCGCCCATGTGAATCTCCTCGCCGGACGCGGTGTCCTCGAGCACGAGGGGCAGATAGAGGGGCACCACGGTGACGTCGTGCCCGCGCGCCCGCAGCGCCTTCCCGAGCCAGTCGTCGCGCAGGCAGCTGCCACAGTAGAAGTGGCCCGTACCCGGCATCAGCAGCGCAAATCTCATGAGTCAGGAGCCCTACCGCCTCGCCTGGAACGCGTACACGTTCTTGTCGTTCGATCCGATGACGATCATGCCGTCGGAGATCGCCGGGGACGAGACGATGGCGCGGCCCAGCTCGTACTGCCAGACCTCCTTGCCGTCGGCGAGGCGGACCATGTAGACGCGCCCGTCGCCGGAACCGAACACGACCTTGTCACCGCAGATCACCGGCGAGCCGTCGATCTTGCGCCGCGTCGGGAAGGTCCAGATGACCTTCCCGTCCTTTCGGCCCACACAGTGCAAGCTCCGGTCGCGGCAACCGACGACGATGCGGTCCTCACCGACCGCCGGCGAAGAGAAGAACGGGTGCTCGTCGTTGAGGTAGGCCCAGTCGTTCTTTTCGTTCTTCAGATCGATGCACGCGAACGCGTTGCCGTAGTGGCCGACGTAGACCTTGCCATCCACATGAACGACCGATCCCGGGACGTAGCACTCGGCCCCAAGCTCCACCTCCGACACGGCTTTCCCCGTGCGCACATCGACCACATGGAGGATCGCGTCGCAGCCTCCGAACACGACTCTGTCGTCCGAGATCGACGGCGTACCGTTGACGAAGTTCATGGTCTCGTAGGCCCAGATCTTCTTGCCCGTCACGGCGTCGAGGCAATACACGTTGGCGTCGTGGCTGCCGACGATGAGGTGCGTCGCACCGTCATCGGTCTTGACGAAGTTGGCGCTGCCGATGACCTTCTCGTAGGTCTCGAACTTCCAGTTGAACTTGCCGTCCTCCGCGTCGATGCAGTACACGTAGCAGTCGTTCGACCCGAAGTAGACCTTGCCGTCGAGCACCAGCGGCGGCGACTCCACCGAGTCCTCGGTCTCGTACGCCCACCTAAGGTCTCCGGTCTTCAGGTCGAGCGCGTACAGATTTCCGTCGACCGATCCGATGTAGACCGTCCCCCCGACGATGGCCGCCGACGACGTCACCGCGCCCTTGGTCTTGAAGATCCACGCCAGCTCCGGGGTGTCGGAGAGTGACCCCGAAGCCACCCCGGTCAACGAACGGTCGCCGCGGTAGATCCACCAGTCCGCGGACGTGACCGGCGCCGACGGCGCGTCCTGCGGCGCCGGCGGCTCGTCGGTGCACGCGACCAGGACGAGGGCAATGAGCGACAACCGAACAGCGGTCAAGAGATCTTCACCTCGTACTTTTCGAACAGTTTCTTCTTCAACCGACTCGTCTCCGCGAGCGACGCCGGCCTCGCACGCAGCTCCTCACGCAATGCGCCGAGGGCGTCCTTCAGCCGAGTGATCTTGCGGCTCACCACCCGGACGACGTGGTACCCGGTGTCGGTCTTCACCGGGTCCGATACCGCACCGACGTCGAGCCCGCGCACCACCGTCGCGAACCGCAGGCCGTAACGCCGGTAATTGTAGCCGTCGAGGAAACCGGCCCGATCACGGCGCGCGGGGTCGCGGAGGAGCGTCCGGGTGCTCCGATCGTCCGACTCCGCGAGGACGTCCGTCCATTCGTCGCCCCTGGCGAGCCGCCGCCGCAACCCCTCGGCGCGAGACCGGGCTGCGACGTCCACGGCTGCGTCCGTCGCGTCACCGAGACGACGCCGGGTCGCGCCGAGAGACACCAGCACCTGCCGCACCTCCACCTTCTGACCGCCAACGCCGTGCCGCCGGTTGAACAACTCCTCGATCGACGCCGGGTCGAGCGCTCGGTCGGCGCCGACGATCGCGTGCGTGCGCATCCGCCGCAACTCTTCGTTGGCGAACTTGCGACGGATGCTCCCGTCCGGATCGCTCGCGACATCCCGTCCGGCGCCGTGGAACCGCTGGGTCGCGAAGCTGCGCGCGAGCAACGGTGCGTTGCGGACGAGCTTGCGTTCCTTGCACTCCCGGGCCAGTAAATCGTCGAACACCAGGTCCTCGACGTGGCGGCGCCCCAGGCGCGCAGCCAGATAGCGCATGTACGTCTGTGCGGCCACCGGGCCGTCCCTGGTCTGCGCGACAGCCCCGTCCGCGCCCTTGCCCCATGCCGGATGAAAGAACGCCCCGGACGTGTCGAGGGGCCCCACACCGAGGCGCTCTTGCGGCACGTCACCGCCGGAGGTGGCCACGACGCAGGAGAGCAGCACCGTCGTCACGAGTCCCGTGGCCCTACTGACCAACTTCGTCTCCTTGTGAGCACGCCGTCCTGAACAGCTCGACGAAGCTCTCAGCCGACACGGCGCGCGGATTGAACTGCGCGGTCCACTGCTGTGCTGCCTCCGGAGCCAACGCCTCCGCGGCTGAGGCAGGGACACCATGCGCGGCCAGGGACAGCCCGAAACCCGACACCCGCAACAGATCTTCCAGGCACGCAACGAGAGCGTCCACCGCGTCCGAGTCCGAGCTATCGGATGCGGCCAGCGCGGCGCCCCGCGCGAGGTCGGCGTACAACCGCGCCGCCTCTGGGTCCGATGCGTTGTATCGCACCACCGGGAGCAACGACATCCCGACGGCCTGTCCGTGAGCGACGCCGAACCGAGCGGTCAGCGGATTCGCCATCGAATGGGCCGCGCCGAGCATGCTGTGCTCGATCGCGTATCCGGCCCAGGCGGCGGCGATCATCATCTGCGTGCGCGCGTCGACATCGTCGGGACACTCCAACACCCGTGGCAGGTGCTCGACGATGAGCTCGAACGCGAGGGAAGAAAAATGGGCCGACGTGGCGTTGCGGTCGCGCGTCACCGCCGTCTCGACGGCGTGACCCAGCGCGTCGAGACCCGTGCAGGCCGTGACGAATCGCGGCTGGGTCACCGTCAGTAACGGGTCGAGGACAGCGAGCGTCGGCAACGCCTGCGCGTCCCCGCATGCCATCTTGCTGTGTGTCCCCTCTTCCCCGATCAGCGCGAAGGACTGCATCTCGGTCCCGGTGCCCGCCGTCGTCGGGACGGCAACGATCGGGAGCAAGGTCCCGCGCGCCTTGCCGTGACCGTCGTAGTCCGCCATCGATCCGCCGCCGGCCTGCAGGAAGGCGCACCCCTTGGCCGCATCGATGCTGCTGCCGCCTCCAAGCCCGATGAGGGCCTGCGCATCCCACGACCCCAGGGCTTCCACACATCGATCGACATCCAGTGAGGTGGGGTTTTCGCGAACGCCGTCGAACCGGCGCACCTCGAGGCCGGCAGCCCCGAGCGCGTCCTCGGCTCGCTCACAGTGGCCCGCGGCGACGATGCCCGGGTCGGTGACGACGAACACACGCTCGACCTCGAGTTCGGCGACCAGCCTTCCGAGGCGGTCGACGACTCCGGGACCGAGCACGATGCGATGCGGCGGACGAGGCACGGAGTCCATTCTAAGGCCCGCGGGAGGTCGCGGCAGAAGCGGCACGTCCGGCACGATTGCTGGAGTCCGGGGACGGTCGTGTTGCTGCCCCCCTAACCGGGGTTGCGGGGCAACGGTCTATTCAGGCGCCGTGTCGTTCGATTCGGATGCGCCGGACTCCTCATCCTGCATGAACGCACCCGCCAGCACCAGGAAGGCCATCATGATGACCAGGGCCTGGCGCGCGGCCGATGCGGCGAGGTCCGCGTTCCGCTGCGATCTCTGGAAATTGGCCACGCCCTCGCGGGCTTCGAGGACACTGAGCTCCCTATCGAGCTTCTCCTGGTCGGCATCGGAGATGTCCTTTCGGACGCCTTCGATCTTCTTCCTCAGCTCCTTCTGGTCGTCCTCGTCCTCTTCCCCTGCGAGATCGACCTTGAGCTCGAGCAGCTCCAGGTCTTTCCCGTCCTCTCTCACGCCCTGCCTTTCGGCCGCGTAGCCGATGCCTGGAGTCTGAGCTCTTCCCGACGTCTCCACGCCCAGGTTGTCACTGAGGGCGAGCAC
>JABSRK010000255.1 GCA_013213915.1 Planctomycetota bacterium | reverse complement strand
TGCTCGAGATCCGGTGACAGGCTCGGCATCGGTGTGCCCACGATGGGCTCTCAGAACTCGATCAGCGCCTTCACCGCCTTGCTCGCGGGGTCGATGTAGCTCTCGAAGCGCCCGATAACGTCGTCGAGGGACGTCCGGTGGGTGACGAAGCAGGACGCCTCCACGGTGCCGTCGCGCAGGGCATCCATCACGGTCACGAAATCGTCCCGGGTCGCGTTGCGTGAGGCGAGCAACGTGGTCTCGCGCATGTGAAAATCCGGGTGCTCCCAGCCGAACTTCTCCTTGCTGATTCCCACGTACAGGAGGCGACCTCCGTGGGCGACGAAGTCGAGGGCCCCGCACATGGAGCCGACGTGGCCCGTGGCGTCTACGACGCAGGTCGGCATGTCCCCGCCGCAGAGCTCACGGATGCGGGCAGGCGCATCGTCATCAGGTCCGACGACGTCGCCGCCGGCGAGCTGGTCGGTCCAGAACCGCAAGCGCTCGGAATTCAGATCGAGGGCGATGGTGCGCGCACCGCGGGCACGCGCGAACTGCAGGACACCGAGGCCGATGGGACCCGCACCGATGACGAGCACGTTTTCGTCGCGCTCCGGTTCGGCGCGGCGGACCGCATGGGCACCGATGGACAGACACTCGACGAGAGCGCGACGATCCCAGTCCAGACCAGGCGCGGGGATGAGGTGGTCGGCAGGAACGGGAACGTACTCCTGCAATCCGCCGTCAACGTGCACCCCCATGACCTGGATGCGCTCACAGCAATTGGGACGCCCTCGGCGGCACGCAATGCACGTCTTGCAGGCCAGGTACGGCAGCACCACCACCGGGTCCCCCGTGGAGAACCCGTCGACTCCCTCCCCCACCGCCGCGATCTCGCCGGCCAGTTCGTGGCCGATGATCCTGGGGTAGCTGAAGAACGGCTGGTTCCCCTGGAATGCGTGCAGGTCGGTACCGCATATGCCCATCCGCACCATGCGAACGAGCGCCTCCCCGGGCCCCGGATCGGGCACATGGCGCTCATCGAGACGGAAGCTGTTGGGCTCGTCGAGGATCACACACTTCATGAATCAAGCACCCTCTTCATGGCCTCCAGGGGGCCCTTCGCCTCCAGGTCTTGGATGGCGACATCGATGGCCGCCGCGAGACCCGGCACCTCAGCGATCGCGGTGCGCACGGGTTCGACCTCGCAGCCGTCAGCCTCATGATCGTAGGCGCAGTACGCCGCCACGGCGAGCACCAGTCCTGGAGGCACGGCTCCCTGCGTCGCCACGGCATCCGCAATGGTCGGCAACAGCCGCACCTGCACCTTGGCGCACGAGTTCAGCGCGATGGCCGAGAGCCGGTGGTCGAGATGAGGGTTGCGGAAGCGGTCCAATGTCGTCTCCGCGTACTGGCGAAGCTCCGTTCCATCTCCGTCGATGGTCGGCAGGACCTCGCCGACGATCACGTGCTCGACGAAGGCGGACACCACCGGGTCATCCATGCACTCCTTGACGTTGCCCTTCCCGCACATGAGGCCGAGGAAGATCATGGCGTGATGGGCGCCGTTCAGCACCCGGACCTTGCGCGTGCGGTACGAGGCCAGGTCGTCGGTGTAGACGACGTTCAACCCGGCCGCTCGCAGGGGCAGCCGCTCTTCTAAGCTGTCGTCGCCCTCGATGGCGAGCAGGTGGTACGGCTCGGCGACCACGAGCAGGGGATCATCACCGTCCCCCGGCTTGGTCACGATGCGGTCCACCAACGTCGATCGGAAGCTGACGCGGTCCCGCAGCCAGACCCCGAAGGCCGTCCCCAGGCACCAATCGTCGACGTATCGCTCGACCACCTCTCGCAAGCGCGCGCCGTTGTCGTCGATGAGCTCGAGCGGCAACACGGTGACGCCGCGATTCGGGTGCGCTTCGAAGCGCATGTGGAGCCACGCGAGCAGCTTGGCAGGGAACGGATCCGGGCACGTCCCTGGGGGCGACGCGGGCGCGTACGCGATCCCCGCCTCCGTGCTGTTGGAGACGACCACGTCCAGCGTCAACAACCGCGCCGTCCCCAGCACCACCGGCCACGACTCGTACGGGTGCAGCCAGCTTTCCACCACGGTGACCTTGGAGTGCTCCTCGACGGGGATTCCATCGACGACGCCCCGCGACATGTGCGGGTAGGAAGGGCGCTCGGCGAGCGCGAGTTCGCCACGAGGTGTCAGCTTCACGCCGATGACCGAGCCGTCCCACAATCCCGCGTCCTTCGCCCGCTGCAGCATCCAGTCGAAATGGCCACGGAGGAAGACGCCGGTTCCGAATTGCAGGACCCTCGGCTCCCCCATCAGCGCTGTAACCCCTGAGCAGGACTCACCGCTGCACGCGCGCGGACTCACCCGCCATGACCCGCTCCACATCGGACAGGGTCGCCGAGGACGTGTCGCCGGGGGTCGTCATGGCCAGCGCCCCGTGGGCGGCGCCGCACTCCACGGCGAAGGCCGCGTCGTGGCCAGACAGGAACCCGTATGCCAGACCGGACGCGAACGAGTCGCCCCCGCCAACCCGGTCCAGGATCTCCAGGTCGGTGCGCAGGGACGCGACATGAAGCTCGCCTCCGTGCCAACACACCGCACCCCAGTCGTTCCTGGTCGCCGTCTTTGCGCTGCGCAGGGTGGTCGCGACGACCTGGAAGTTGGGATACGCGGCGACGGCGCGCGCGATCATCTCGCCAAACGCTGTCGGGTCGAGACTGGAGAGGCTCGCGTCCACTCCGGGGACCTCGAGCCCGAGACACGCAGTGAAGTCCTCCTCGTTGCCGAGCATGACGTCCACGTGGCTCGCGAGTTCCTTGTTGACTTCCTGGGCGCGGGAAGGACCCCCGATCGCCTTCCACAAGGACGGCCGGTAGTTGAGGTCATAACTGACGATGGTCCCATGTCGGCGTGCCGCCTTCATGGCCTCCTCCGCGACCCCTGCGGCTGACTCCGACAGCGCCGCGAAGATGCCCCCCGTATGGAACCAGCGCGCGCCTTCGTCACCGAAGATCGCGTCCCAATCGACCGCGCCGGGCTCCATCAGCGACGCCGCCGAATGGGCGCGGTCCGAGCACCCCAACGCCGCACGAACACCGTAGCCGCGCTCGGTGAAGTTCAGGCCGACACGCGCGTCACGGCCAACGCCATCGAAATCCGTCCACTGGACGTGAGAGAGATCGACCCCGCCCTGAAGCATGAGATCCTCGAGCAGACGACCGACCGGATTGTCGACGATCGCGGTCACGTGGGCCGTGGAAAGCCCGAAACACCGCCGTAGCCCGCGCGCGACGTTGTACTCTCCACCGCCCTCCCAGACCCGAAAGCCCCTCGTCCGCGAGATCCGCTGTTCACCCGGATCCAGGCGGAGCATCACCTCGCCAAGACTGACGCAGTCCCAACGGCACTCGCTCTGCGGCTTGATGTTCACCCAGGACTCCTGTGGCAGAATGTCGCCGTCTCAACCGAACGCCCACATCCAAACCCCATGCTCCAAATCGATCAAGCGCTCCTCCCCGCCGACTTCGCCGCCACGCTGGAGCGGTTCTGGGGTCTTTCGGGGGCAAAGATCCTCTCCATCGAGAAGAACACCGCAAACCTGCAGGGTTCGCCGGTGCTCACGGTCAGCGGCAAATACACGGCCCAGGGGTGGACGGAGTGGACCCAGGGGTTCCAGTACGGCTCCGCGATTCTCCAGTACGACGCCACCGATGACGAGGGATTTCTCCACATCGGTCGCGACACCACGCGCGACCTCATGGCCTCCCACATCACCCACATGGGGGTACACGACCACGGGTTCAACAACGTCAGCACCTACGGCAACCTGTGGCGTCTCATGAACGAGGGCCGCATCACCGAATCGGCGTGGGAGCGCGCGTTCTACGAGCTCGCGCTGAAGTGCAGCGGCGCCGTACAAGCACGCCGCTGGTCCCCGACGGCGTGCGGAGACGGGTTCATCCACTCGTTCAACGGTCCCCACTCCCTGTTCGCCGACACCATGCGCACGCTACGCGCGCTGGCGTTGTCGTGGCAACTCGGGCATGTCCTCATGGGGGAACACGACGAGCGCATCGACCTGCTCGAACGCTTGATCACCCACGCACGGACGACGGCCCGATACACGGTGTACTACGGCGATGGTCGCGACGCCTACGACACCTGGGGACGTGTCGCACATGAGAGCCTGTTCAACCCCACGGACGGCCAGTACCGTTGCGCGAGCACGCAGCAGGGCTACTCGCCCTTCTCCACGTGGACCCGCGGCCTCGCGTGGGTGATGCTGGGCTACCCGGAGCAACTGGAGTTCCTCGACACGGTCACCGACGACGCCCTCGCGCCCTTCGGAGGACGGGAGGAGATCGTCGCCATGATGACCCGCGCCGCGCGTGCGGCGTGCGACTTCTACCTCGAGAACACGCCGACCGACGGCGTCCCCTACTGGGACACAGGCGCCCCCGGGCTCGCCCACCTCGGTGGGTGGCGTGACCGTCCCGCGGACCCGTTCAACGACCACGAGCCCATCGACAGCTCGGCCGCCGCCATCGCAGCCCAGGGACTCATGCGGTTCGGTCGCTGGCTCGGGCAACACGACGAGGACGGCAGCAATTACCTGCAAGCTGGCCTGACCATCATGCGCGCGCTGCTGGACGAGCCCTATCTGGCGAGCGACCCGGATCACCAGGGACTCCTGCTGCACGCGGTGTACCACCGGCCCAACGGGTGGGACAATGTCCCCGCCGATGCCCTCGTTCCCTGCGGCGAATCGTGCATGTGGGGCGACTACCACATGCGCGAGGCGGCGCTGTACTTACAACGACTCGCGAGCGACGGGCCCTACCTCGCGTTCTTCGGACCGGAGAGACCATGAACGATCCGCGACCAGTCGCCCTCGTCACGGGAGGCACCCGTGGCATCGGCCTCGGCATTGCGACTGCGTTGGTGCGCGAAGGCTACACCCTCTGCGTCAACGGTATCCGCGACGCCGGCGCGGTCTCCCATGTCCTCGAGGCTCTCGGCGACGGCGCGACCTACGTTCAGGCCGACGTCGCATCCGACGCGGGACGGGAGGCGTTGCTCGACTCCGTCCGGTCCCAGCACGGACGTCTGGATCTCCTGGTCAACAACGCGGGGGTCGCGCCTCGGGAGCGCAAGGACATCCTGGAGGTTGACGAGGACGCCTTCGACTGGCTCATGGCCATCAACCTGAAGGGTCCCTGGTTCCTGACGCGGGACGCCGCACGCTGGATGATCGAACAGAAAACCGCTGACGCCGACCGCGGCTGCGCCGTCATCAATATCGGCTCGGTCTCTGCTGACGTCATCTCGACCAACCGTAGCGAGTACTGCGTCTCCAAGGCCGCGCTCGGCATGGCAACCAGGCTCTGGGCCGCCCGCCTCGGCGAGCACGGCATCCCCGTCTGGGAGATCCGACCGGGCATCATCTCCACCGACATGA
>JABSRK010000254.1:432-5472 GCA_013213915.1 Planctomycetota bacterium | reverse complement strand
GTAGGGAAGCGGTGGGGCGACCGGCGCGCCGCGCAACTGACCACGTCTCATCACGAGTCTTCCCCCGCGAGACGCCACATGTGCCAGCTCGCGACCGACGAGAGCGGACTCCAGACCGCGCACCGGTCTCTCACCTGGGACGGGGACGGCCGATCGGCCAGCCCGTCCAGACGCCGGATGCCCTCCTGGACGCCCAGGTCGTTCAGGGGCATCACGTCCAGACGCCCGAGACGGAACAGGAGGAACATCTGCACGGTCCAGACGCCGATCCCGTGCACCTGGGTGACCGCGGCGATGATCTCGGCGTCGTCCTTGCGGTGAAACCCGGAGAGCCGCAACGAACCTTCATGGACCCTCCGCGCCAGGTCCTTTAAGGCGCGCACCTTGCCGCCCGAAAGCCCGCAGCCACGCAACCGTTGTTCACGAAACCGCGCGACCTCCGCGGGCTTCGGAAATCCGGACCCCGAAGTGAGGGCACGGACGCGCTTGTAGATCGTCTCGGCAGCGCTCCCCGTGAGCATCTGAAAGATGATCGACCGCGCGAGGGAATGGAAGTACGTCCGCGACGCATGCTTCGAGCCCTCGGGAAAACCGGGGAAGGTCGGCAACCGCTTCATGGTCCTCCCCAGCACGGGATCGCGGCGCGCCAGGGCTAGAAGCTGTGCTGTCGTGGGCTTCACGTCGGGAGTGTGGCGCGCCAACCGCGGGCCGACAAGTCGCCTTACCAGGCGTAGCCGTTGGAATCGCCGGCGTCGAACCAGGCGTCCATCAACTCAAACCAGGTCTCTACCTTCCGGTTACCCGGGACGGAGCCATCGGAGCACCACGCGTAGGACCCGTAGGAATCGTCATCGGGGCCGTGCTTGCGGGCGTCATACCAGGGAATCTTCTGCCAGTAGGTCCTCCCCCGCCGGTCCTTCTTGTCTCCATCGGGGAAGACGAAGTACAGCCCGTGATGCCCGCCCTTGAAGCCCTTGTAGTGATCGAATCCGACGGAGTGGAGCACCACATCGTCCGCAGCGTCCGCCACCTGCGACGCCAGCTTCCGGACGTGTTTGCTGAACGAGGTGCTCTTCGAGATGCGATCGGCGAAGTGACGTACATCAACATGAGGCATGTTGGCGTCCGCGCCCCGCTCAGGCCACACGTAGACGAAGGTCTTCGCCTTCAGCCCCGAGCCTCGCAGCGCCACGGTGTCCTGCTTCTCGTTCTCCTTCCAGAGGGCGACTGCCAACGCGTCCACCGCCTCCTTCAGCTTGGCGGCGTGCTTCAACTCGAACGCCCCCCACGCCTGAAGATCCCGCTCCAACCCCCGCTCCCCGGAGCGCCCCGAACTGATCTGCTTCTTGAGTTCATCGACGATCAAACGGGACAGGTCAGCGGCACTCGGCACATCGCGACGGGAACGGGAGCCGAGCGCGGCAAAGATGTCCGCATAGGGCCAGGAGGACGATACCGGCGCGGATGCCACCAGGTAGTCAGCGCCAAACCGATCAGACCCGGGCCGCCACTGGTAGGCGTTCTCCACGCCCCCCATGAGGCACGCGTCGAACCCGAGGACCTCCACGGACTCCCCCGGCCCAAGGACATCACTCAACTCGGCCGTGAACATCTGGTCGTCGTCATCGGTCTCGTCCGGGCAGAACGACATTCCCTCCCCGTGGCTCACCAGGAAGAGCGCGGTCTGTGTGGCCGGGTAGCGGCTCTTGCCGAAGCGAATGAAGTCCCGCAACGTCCGGGCGCTCCCCATGTTCAATTCCGCGTCTGCGTCGCGACGGATCCCGGGGAACCACTGGCCGCCGTCGAGGCGCTCGGCGAGGCCGCCGGTGAGTCGATACATGCGGGTACCCGCGAAGTCCTCTCCCAGGGCGCGCTTGTCACGAGAATAGCGGGGGGAGCGATCCACCAGGAGGATCACCTCCATCCCCTTCAGCCGCTGGAGGCCTTTGCGCATTCCACGGACATCCCGCATGAACGGGCGTTCCCAGTCGTTGTCCACTGCGGCGTAGATGAGCACAGTCCAGGGGACGGTCTTCTGCGAAGTCGCCCCACCCTGTCCCCACACACCCGCGTCGGAACCGAGCAGGACGAGGACAGCCGTGAACGCAAGAAGACGGGGCCTCCGTCGCCCGGCCATCAACGTCACCATGAAACGGTGGGCCTCACTTCTTCTGCGGGTCCTGCGCGCTCAGCTTGGCGGCCGCCTCCCGCCGCCACTCGGCATGAATGGGTCGGAAGACACCGAACGACTTGGTCGCACGGATTCCGTCCAGGGTCTCCTGAGCACGACCGAGCCTGGCCTGCAGCCGTAGCCGCCCGTAGGCATTGGGTTTCATGCGACTGAGCTTCTTGTCCGCCCGAGCGACCTCCGCGTCGCAATGATCGAGCAACTGTTGCGACAGCTTGCGCAGACCCTTGCGAGCCTCGTCCGACCCCGTATCCACGCTCGACCACGTCGACGCATACTCCTTGCACGTGGTTGCAAGATCGAACGAGTACTTCAGGGCGACGTTGGCGAGGGGTTTGATCACCTCAACACCTGAAGGGTGTCCGGCGTGGTCCTTGATAAACCCGTCGATGGACTTTCTGAGCCGCGCGTAGGCGGCGTGGTTGATGACCTGGCGGTCGCACGCAGCCGCCTCCACCAGGATTCCGCGAGCGCGGGCCAGGCCCGGGTCCGCGGTCTTCGCTGCGGTCTTGACCAGGAAATCGGCGAGCCGCATCTGCCCTACACCGGCCATGGCCTTGACCTTTTCACGGAGAGCTTGGAAGGCTCCCTCCGACCCCTTTGCCTTGGTGTAGCGGCGCTCGAGTTCCTCAAGGCTGGGAGCGGACTTCAAGCTGCTATCGACAATCGCCACCAGGCCCTCGGGCAGGCTCCTGCCGAACTTCTTCTCCTGCTCCGTCAGGCGATCCGCCAGGCGGCACGCCGACAGCAATTCGCCCCGGTCGTCGAAGGCCATGAGCCAGTAGAACTGCCGAAAGCGGATGTCACAGCCCTTGGGCGCAGTCTTGCCAGAGAGACAGATGTCCACGCGCTTGGAGAGTTCACGAAGTTCCTTGGAGGGGAGCAACACGGCTCCCGCATCGGGGTGGCCTCATCATCCGGAGTCGTGGTTGAAGTTGAAGAGCACGACGGCGGAGCGGCCGTTGGCACGGGTGCGCTCGAGAAACCCGTGGACGTCCCCTTCCTGGTACGGCTTGGGAGGTTCCTGGGCTCCGAGCACGGCGACCGTGACGGCGAGGGCGAGGGCAGTGGCGGTGTGTCTCATGTGGATGTCCTCGGGCGGGTCGCGCTGTGGGCCCACGACCCGCGGGTGATCCGAGACTACCAGGAGTCGGCCGGAAGCTCCGTAGCTGGCCGGGAGTCTCGGGAGTCACCGGACCTGGAGGTTTTTGAGGGTTCGCTGGCTTCTGTCGGATAAATCCGCTTAGAATCCCACCGCACGCGGCGCGTGGGCGCCGTATGTCTTCCCGCTGACCGCCTCCTGCCCAGGGTGACCGGGGGAGCGCTCCATGCGCCCCTGGAAAAGGAAGAAGGAAGCGACCATGAAGCGCATCGGCACCGTCTGGCTGCTGTCGGCCATCGTCCTCGCAACAACCAACGTCTCGGCCCAGTGCCCGGCAGGAGGCTACCCCCCGCCCGCGCCACCGTACACGGTGCCAGGCGGAGGAGACCCGTCCTACAACGGCCCGGTGGGCTCCACCCCCGGCGTCCCGCCGCCACCGCTGAACCCGAATCCGGGTGGGGGAACCACCCCAGCCCCCGTGACCGGCGGAACCACACCGACGCCTCCGCGCGGTGGCGTCACCTCACGCAACCCCGGAACCGGACGGAAGACACGCCCGAACCCGGGCGGCCGCACCAACCCCAAACGCGCCCGCAACCCGTGGAGCGATCGCATTGGCATCTCCTGGCGCGCAGTGTTTCCGCCCATCGACAGCAAGCAAGGTTACGACGCATCGATCGCGTCTTTGCGCGAGGGGGTCGCACGGCCAGCCGCGGCAGGCGGCTGGGAACGGAATGAGACGCCGTCCCTGGTCCTCGTGTACGACCCATCGGACAGCGAACACCTGAAGGCGATCCTCGCCCTCCGTCGTGACGCGCGCTTCACCGCGGCCACCTGGGTGTTCAATTGCTTCAAGGTCGATGCACGCCAGCTCGACAAGCGCCAGCGTCAATTGCGCCTCGCGGTCTTCGAAAAGAACGGCGAGTTGGTACGGGAGTTCGACGGAAAGAACCTCCGCAAGGCGTTCCGCGCCATGGAAACGGCGTACAAGAACGCGACCAGGCGCGAACTCTCCAAGGTGCTCCCCCATCTCCATCGCAACGTCGGCGGCATCGCCTACTGCAAGGAGAAGATCGCCTGGCTCGAGAAACGGATCGTCTGCCACGATTGCGGCAAGACCCACAAGACGCCCGAGACCATCGCCCGGTTCAAGAAGGACATGGGGCGATACGAAGAGGCCCTGGCCAGCTTCCGCAAGTAGAGAAGCGCATCACGCACCAGCGAGTTGGCTCGTGACGAATCGCGTTCTTTTGCAACGCTGCGTCGGGTGTGGCCTGGGCTTCGGAGTCGGAAGTTCCATCTGGATCGTCCTCTCGCATCAGCATCCCACCCTCGCCCTGCACTATCACGTGCCCCTCGCCGTGCTCTTCGCCACGTTCGCGGCATGGATGGTCCTCGCGCCCCATCACACAACCCGCGGTGCTCTGTGGATCGCGACCGTCACCGCCCTTGGCATCGTCTACGGACGCATGGCCCACACCTGGCCCGCCTCCGGGCACGGAGTCCTGGGCGCGTACCTCGCCATCGTCGCCCCCTGGAGGTGGCTACGGGCGCTCTCGGCCTGCGTGCTACCTCAGGCGGTCATCACCAAACTGCTGATCGACGCAGACCCCCTCGCCGTCGGCGTGGGCGCGATCATCGGCGGTGCGCTCGGCTGGGTGCAGTTACAGATTGCCCGGCTCTCCGGCGCGCGCGTCGGCGTGGTGGTGGGCAGCCTGCTCGCCCTGGCGACGGCCGTCGGTTACCTGGG
>JABSRK010000254.1:0-422 GCA_013213915.1 Planctomycetota bacterium | reverse complement strand
GAATCGCGTTCTTCTGCAACGCTGCGTCGGGTGTGGCCTGGGCTTCGGCGTCGGCAGCGCCGTCTGGATCGTCCTCTCGCACCGGCAGCCCAGCCTCGCCCCGCACTATCACATGCCGCTCGCCGAGTAACCCTCGCCCGGGGTGTGGTATGAACTGGGGCATGGCCGAGAGCGACGGAGGGCTCCCCGCCCGCACCCCGGTGATGAGGTTCGCAAGTTGCGTCGGGTTGGGCCTTCTCGTCTGGTGTCTGCCGACGCCAGAGGGCCTGAGTTGGAACGGGTGGGCCGTGCTCGCCGTGTTCGCCGCCACCATCGCCAGCTTCCTGCTCCGCCCCCTGCCCATGGGGGCGATGGTCCTGCTCGGTCTGGTCGTCCTGTCCGCGACCGGAGCCCTGGACTACAAGGAGGAGGCCCTCGCCGGG
>JABSRK010000253.1 GCA_013213915.1 Planctomycetota bacterium | reverse complement strand
CGTCCACGGCGAGATCGACAGCAACGTCCACCCAGCAGGGACCATGCGCCTCGTCGATGCCCTCATCAAGGCCGACAAACGCTTCGACCTGCTCATCATCCCCGGCGCCAGCCATGGCTTCGGCCGCGCCGGCGAATACATGAAGCACCGCACCTGGGAGTACTTCGCGGAGCACCTCCTCGACGACCGCCAGACCGGGGCGGACATCAAGGAGAAAGGCCAGAGCCGATAGAGGTCCGGGAGGAGCGCGGGCCACGGCCGGCGCTCCTCTTGCTTATCACCGGCGACGCGTGCTCGTCTTGAACCGGTACTCCCTGGGCGGCTCGACGCCGAGGAGATGGCGGACGAAGTAGTCCCATCGACGCCGCATCATGTACGGCTCACGCCCGAATCCGTGACCGCGATTGGGGAACAGGATCAGGTCGAAATCCTTGTTCGCCGCGATCAGCGCGTTCACCACCAGCATGGTGTTGGACGGTGGGACGTTGCTGTCGAGCGTCCCGTGAGCGAGGAGCAGCTTGCCCTTCAGATTCTTGGCCAGGAGCTGGTTCGCCTGATTGTCGTAGTTGGTGGTCCCGTCAGCGTTCGTCTTCAGCAGCCCCTGCCACTTCTCACCCCAGTCGTCCTCGTAGTTGCGGTTGTCGTGGTTACCGGCTCCGGAGACGGCGACCTTGTAGAAATCCGGGTAGCGCAGGATCGCATCGGTAGATGCGAACCCGCCACCCGAGTGGCCCCATACACCGATCTTGTCGAGGTCCATCCACGAGTGGCGCGCGGCAAGCTGCTTGATGGCTGCGATTTGATCGGGCAGTCCGTTGTCCCCCATGTTCCCGTAGTACGCGGCGTGGAACGACTTCGAACGTCCCGGCGAGCCCATGGCATCGACCTCGACGACGACAAACCCGAGCTCGGCCAGCGCCTGCTTGTCGCTGCGTGACGCGCGAAACCCCCGGCCGCCGACGCTGCCGGACTGGGGCCCGGGGTAGATGTAGTTGAGGATCGGGTACTTGCGCGACGCATCGAGCTTCGTCGGTGCGTACATCAGGCCGTGAATGTCCGTCTTCCCATCACGTGCCTTCACCTTGACACGCCTCGGCGGCTTCCAGCCCATCGCCACGAGGCGCGAGATGTCGGCCTTCGCGAGCTCCGCCCGCTTCTTCCCGTCAGCGCTGCGAAGGACGGACACGGGGGGCGTCACAGGTGTGGAATACGTGTCGATAAAATGACCGCCGTCCGGCGACAGCGCGACCGCGTGGTGCGCCCGCTCTGGCGTGAGCAGGGCCAGCTCGGAGCCGTTGAAGCGCACCCGGTAGAGATACTGGAAGTAGGGATCTCCCTCCTCCTTGCCGCCGGCCGTGAAATACAGCATGCGGCCCTCGCGATCCACCCGCACCAGGTCCAGGACCGTCCACGCGCCAGATGTGATCCGCTGCTTGAAGCGACCCGTGGCGAGGTCGTACAGGTACAGGTGCCCCCAGTCATCCCGCTGCGAGAACCAGATCACCTCGTTGGTGTCGTGCAACACGCGCCAGTTCCTGCCGCGAGCGCCGGACTCGAAGAACGTCTCCACGGTCTCCTTCAGGACATCACGGACGTCACCCGTCTCGGGGTCGGCCACGCGCAGCTGCGCCTCCTTGTGGTCCCGTGACGACGAGACGAACGCCAGGTGCGAGCTGTCCCGGCTCCACTCCACGTCGAGGAACTCGCCACCACGACCAGCGATGTGATCGCTGGTTGTCGAACGATGCGGATCGGGAGGCATCTTCAAGCGGACGACACGCTGGTCCTCGACGTGAAGGACGACACGCTGGATGCGGAAGATGTGCTCGTCCCCGGGCAATGGGTACTTCCACGCTTGCAGCTTGGGGTGCCCCACCTCGGTGGTGACCAGGTACATGTCGCCGACGCCACGCGCGTCGTGCTGGAACGTGGCGATCTTCTTCGAATCTGGAGACCACGAGAGAACGGGGCTCGACCGCCTCGTCCATCCGGCGTTGTTGGTGGCGTAGCCGAAGTGCTCCACGCCGTCCTTGGTCAGCTGCGTCTCGGTGCCGAATGCCAGGTCTCGCACCCACAGGTTGTGATCCTTGATGAACGCCGCCCGTTTGCCGTCGGGCGAGACGATCGCGTCGCGATCGACGACCCGGGGGCGGTCCGGTGCGACCCCGGGCGCCTGGGCGCCTGTCTTGGGATCGACGGTGAGGAGCTCGAACCCGTCCGCGTTCGACTTGCGATACCGGAGACGACCGTCCGACTGCCAGGTCGCGTTCGACACGACCCCGGTGACCAGAGCCGCCGTGTTCGCGGCGAGGAAGCGTTCGGCGCGGGCGTAGTCGTCTGCTGTAACAGGGCGCTGTGCAGATACCGCCGCGACGAGTAGACAGAGACAGAGGAATGAGAGCCGCATGGCGTAACTCCTGGGGGGGAGGGAACGAGAGAGCCGCGGCCCTGCCTTTCCGTCGTCTTGTTTGATGTCTTCGAGGGCGCCCGCAGCACGGATCATCGATGCGAGACGGGCATGCCCATCGGCCAGTGGATGGTTCGCGTCAGCGTACAACTCGGACGGTTTCACCGCAGACGAAGCCTACGGGCCACCGTTTCCGGCGGCGGGGCGCGGAGCGCTGTACATTTCACTCGTGGAAGCGAACTACGGTCAGATCTACGCGGACCTCTGGCGCCGCCACTGGTGGTGGCGCGCCCGGGAGGGCATGGTCCTCGCGACCCTTCGTGGCCACCTGAACGGCGCCCGGTCGAGAATCCTGGACGTGGGTTGCGGAGACGGGCTGTTCTGGGACAAGCTCCGAGCATTCGGGAGCGTCGAGGGCATCGAGCCGGACGAACGCTTGGTCTCGCCGGATAATCCCGACCGTGACCTGATCGAGGTGAACGATTTCCTCGACGGCCGCCGCCGCGAGAAGGTCGACCTGCTACTGATGCTCGATGTCTTAGAGCACATCGAGAACGAGGAAGCCGCGGTCAGCCGCGCGCGCGACCTGCTCCTCCCAGGAGGACAATTCGTCCTGACGGTGCCTGCGTTCAACTTCCTGTGGAGCTACCACGACGTCCTGAACGGCCACTTCCGCCGCTACACGAAAGGACGGCTGGCGCGCGCTCTCGAGAAGTCGGGTTTCGAGGTCATCAGCATGCGGTACTGTTTCGTGTGGATGCTCGCTCCGCTGCTCGTTCGGAAGTTGCTGTTCCGAAAGCCCCCTACGGGGGCGAGTGCGTTTACCTCCGTGCCGCCCAAGCTGGTGAACTGGATCCTCCAGCGCGTGAGCGCGTTCGACTGCTCCGCTTCTCGCGTGATCCCCTTCCCCGCCGGCGGCTCGATCATCGCCGTCGCACGTCTCCCCGAGGGCGCTGCCTGACATGTCCCAACCCATGCTCAGCGTGATCGTCCCCGTACTCGACGAACGCGACAACGTCGTCACTCTCAGGGACCGCCTCGACGCCGCCCTCGGAGAGATGGACGTGGCGATCGAGTTCGTCTTCGTCGATGACGGCAGCACCGACGGGACGTCCGACGTCCTTGCATCGATGGCCGCGGCTGACTCGCGTGTCAGGGTCCTGTGCCTGTCACGGAACTTCGGACACCAGGCCGCACTCGCAGCTGGCCTCGAGCACGCGGCCGGGGACGCGGTCGTCATCATGGACGCCGATCTCCAGGATCCCCCCGAAGTCGTTCCCGAGTTCGTCGCGCAATGGCGGGCCGGGCATCAGGTCGTCTACGGTGTGCGCCGCGATCGCAAGGAAGCTCTGTGGAAGCGCGCGGGGTATTTCGTCTTCTACCGCCTGCTCGCGCGCTTCGCGTATCTGGACATGCCCCTCGACTCCGGCGACTTCTGCCTCATGGACCGGCGCGTGGTCGACGAGTTGAAGAAGCTCCCCGAAGTCGGACGGTACCTGCGCGGCCTGCGTTCCTGGGCGGGCTGGAAGCAAGTCGGCGTACCCTACGCGCGCGCGGCCCGCGCCGCAGGCAAGCCGAAGTACACGCTTCGGAAGCTGATCCATCTCGCGGCCGACGGATTCGTCTCGTCGTCCGTGCGTCCCCTGCGGGTCGCCACGAAGATCGGATTCATCTTCGCGTTTCTCTCGGTCACAACCACCGTGGTCTACCTCGTCATGTGGCTCTCCGGGCTGGGTGACTGGCCACCCGGATTCGCAACGACCGTCCTGCTGATCACGTTTCTGTTCGGCATCCAGTTCATGCTCATCGGCATCCTGGGCGAGTACGTGGGCAGCATCCACTCGGAGGTGAAGCGCCGTCCGCCGTACCTCGTCGCCCGTCGCATCGGGTTCGACAAAGACGACGTGAACACCGACTAGGCCCGAACAAGTGGACAGCAAGCCGAACCGCTGGATCCTGGCCTTCGCTCTCTTGCCCCTGGGCGCCGCGTTCGTGCTCACGCTGACGCTCGGCGTCAATTTCCCCTTCGTCGATGACTGGAGCCGTGCGGCGCTGATGGCGAAGGCCCACGACGGTGACGTCGGCATGTCGGATCTCTGGGTCAAGGAGAACGTGCACCGTTCTTTTGTGCCGCGGATCGTCGCCACCCAGGTCGCCCGTATGACGTCGTGGAACCAGCGCGGCGAAATGCTGACCTCGCTGGTTTGCGGTTGCCTGGCGCTGATCCTCATGGGGCGTGTCGTTGCACGGGAAAGCGCCTGGTTGGTCCCCCTCGCAGCTTTGTTCATCTTCTCCATGCACTCGTGGAAGAACTTTCTCTGGGGCATCCAAACCAACGTCGCGCTGGCAAACCTCTTCGTCATCGCCGCGATCTCGATCCTGGCAGCACCTTCCGTGACCCTGTTGCGCGTCCTCGGCGCGTCGGTCACCGGGATGCTCGCGAGCTACGCGTTCCTCAGCGGATTCCTCATCTGGCCGGTCGGTGGGTTCATCCTGCTGTTTCGGCCATGCGAGTCGCGGAGAAAGCGAGGGGTCCTCATCGGCGCATGGCTCGTCGCCGGGCTGGCTGTGAGCGCGATTCACATTCTCGTCGGCGCGACGGGAACGCCTCCGGGACCGGAATCCGAACGGACCCTGGCGCGAGTTGCCGAATTCGTGACCAGGTTCTTCGGTGCGGGGCTCCTAGGACGAGCGGACGAGGCTGCCCTGTACGTGGCCGGAATCGTCGGCCAGCTCGCGCTCATCCTCTCGATCGGGTGGCTCGTACTGCGCGCAAGAGACCGCGCGTCGGCGATCGGGCTGGCCGGATTCGGGCTCTATTCGCTGGCATGCGCCTACGCCATCGGCCTCGGACGCACGGCCACCATGGGACACGCCGCGAGTTCGCGGTACACGGCGTTCTCCGGTTTCGCGTGGTTCGTGATGCTGGCCGTGATCTGGCTCGCGGCCCGGAATAGGACGGCACCGTTGCGGTACGGCGCGAGGGTCGTCGTCCTCGGAAGCATCGCCGTGCTGGTCCTCCACTATCCGGCGAGCCTCCGACGCGCCCATCACCATTCGCGGGAGCTCGCCATTGCGAATGGTGATG
>JABSRK010000252.1 GCA_013213915.1 Planctomycetota bacterium | reverse complement strand
CCCGTCGATGGGGGCCGTGACATCCGCGTAGCCCACGTCGCGCTTGGCTTTGGTGAGACCGAGTTCGGCCCGCGCCCTCAACCGCTCGGCGACCTTCCTCGACGCCTCCGACTTCTTGATCTGGATGCCGTAGCGCGCCTGGCGCGCCCGCTCCGTATCGTAGTTGTGCTTGGCGGCATCGACGTCGTCCTGAGCGACACCGCGCGTCTGACTCTTGAGCCGGTCCCACACCTGCTTCATGCGCGCCACGGTCGTCAGGTGGGCGATCTTCTCGGCCTTGAGTTCGACGACGTTCAGCTGGGCTTCGTCGATCTTGGTCTGCGCCTCTTCGACCGCGCTCTTCGCCTCGTCGAGCGCGTGCTCGAGATCGATGCGCTCGAGCCGTGCCAGCGCCTCGCCTTTCTTGACCTCGTCCCCGACGTCTTTCAGGAGCTCCAGCACGCGAATTCCCTGGACCCGCGCGACGACTTCGCCCTCCAGTAGCGGCGTCATCTTCGCCGTCATGGGGAGGCGTCGTTCCATGGAGCGCACCTCGGGGCGGGTCACCCGGACGAGCGGTGCCGGAGAGGTCTGCCGATCGGTCTTCTCGCCGGCCTCCTCGGTTTCGAAGCTGCACGCCGGGATGAGCAGGGGGGAGAGAAGGGCAACAGTGAGCAGGACGCCTCGCACGGATTCGTAACCCTCAGGTCTCGGATCAGCCGGCACAGGGAAGGGGCCCGGCGGGAGCACTGTGATACGCAGCCCCGAGGCCAGAATCCCCGGTAGACCGGGTTATTTCTACTGGGTTGGGACGAGCCGCGCCGGGTCGGGGCCGAGCCGGTGCGGTTGGGGCGACTCCGGCACGATGCCACAATGCCGCCGATGACGCAGGGCAGGTCCGAGTCCAGCGCCCTCCGGGGCGTCCATGCGGTCGCGAGGGAGTTCGCCGACCTCCCCATCGAGGTGGTGGTCAAAGAGGACTGCCTTCGGTGCGGCGTCTGGTTTGAGCCCGACGCGCTTCGCCGAGGCCATGCCTACGCACGGAAGTCCTATTTCATATTCTCGTTCGACCATCGGCCGCTCGAGGACATGGAGGGCGAGCCGGCCCGTGAAGATGCTCCAGAGGAGATCGCACTCGAGGGGGGGCCCTGGGGGTTCCGACGGGTGATCATCTCCGTCCGACTGAACCCTGAGAGCCCCTACCGTGTCGGGCTCGACGACGACAGGAGTCTCCAACTCTTCTGCGACGGTGAGCCCATCGCGTCCGTCGCGTTTTCACCGACGCCGCCCTACTACGGTGAAATGCTCGACGATGGCACGCCCATCACCGAGGTCGCTCCGTCCATCGAGTGGGGCTACCTCCTCTACCTGACCGTCTTTCGCATGTGTCAGTACTTTGGCAAGGAGGAAGAGTGCCAGTTCTGCGACATCAACAGGAACTTCAAGCAGCAACGAGCGCTCGGTCGCCCATACCACGCGGTCAAGCCCATCGATCGGCTGCTGGCCGCGCTCGATCACGTCGTCCAATCGGGTGCACGCGCCGAGGCCTACACGCTCACCGGCGGGAGCGTCACGACCCAGCTCGAGGGCAAGGACGAGGCGTCGTTCTACATCGAGTATGCGGAGGCGATCGAAGAGCGCTTCCCTGGTCGCTGGATCGGCAAGATGGTCGTCCAGGCGCTTCCCCAGCAGGACGTCCGCCGCATCCACGCCGCCGGCATTGGCATCTACCACCCGAATTACGAGATCTGGGATCGTGAGCTGTTTGAGCGGATTTGCCCCGGCAAGGCGCGCCATGTCGGCCGGGATACCTGGATCGCGCGCATCATCGACGCGGCTGAGGTGTTCGGCCCCGAGCGTGTGATCCCCAACTTCGTCGGTGGGATCGAGATGGCGAGGCCCTTCGGGTTCAAGACCGAGGAGGAGGCCTGGCGTTCGACGGGGGAGGGGCTTGACCACTTCATGTCTCGTGGCATCGCGCCCCGGTTCACGACGTGGTGCCCTGAGCCGTTGTCGGTGCTGGGCCCCGCGGGTCCGGCGTCGCTCCGTTACCACGTGGGTTTGCTGAAGCTGTGGCGTGACACCCACGCGAAGCACGGGCTCGCGCCGCCTCCTGGGTACGGGCAGCCCGGCATCGGCAACGCGGTGTTCAGTGTCAGCTCTTTCATGGACGTGATCGGGTGATCCACGCTCTCGTCGCCGTCGCGTCGCTCGGGCTCGTGTCCCTTGCGTTTCACCCGTTCGACTGGTGGTGGCTGGGGTGGTTCGCGTTTGTCCCGTGGATGGCGTACCACCAGAAGGCCGAGCGACGTGGGACGGGTCGCGCGCTCATGCTGGCCTACTACCTTCACTACGCGTACGTGCTGCAGTGGGTCGGCGAGGTGGCGCCACCGGCGGTGTGGGCGATTCCCCTGCTGGGAATGCCCGTCGCGTGGCTGTGTGCGTGGATTTGTGACCGTTGCGTCTACCGGCTCGGGATGTCGGGGCTCGTCGTGTATCCGCTCGCGATCGTCTCAGCCGAGTTCTTGCGGGACCAGTACCTGGGGCTGACGTGGTCGAGCATCGGTTACACGCAGTGGCGGTGGCTGGAGGGCGTTCAGTCGGCCGCGATCTTCCGCGTCCATCTGCTGTCGTGGTCCGTGCTGCTGGCAAATGCGGCGCTGGCGGGTCTGATCCTCAGGCCCCGGGAGCGATCGTCGCACGTCGGTCTCGCGGTCGCACTGGCGGTGCTCGTGGTCCTGCACGTGGGGGGGGCGCTCCGCTTGACCACCGTGCTCGAGGAGGGGCCGCTTGCGGTTGGCGTACAGGGGAATATCGACCAGGTGATGAAGGAGACCGGCAGTCGCAAGAAAGCGTGGGAGGCGCAACATGACGTGTTCGACGGTCGCAAGACGGGGGTCGATCCCGATCTGCTCGTCTTCGCCGAGACGTCCTTTCACCCGGTGACGGGCCAGGTCCAACTGGGGCGGTTGCTGGCCGACCCCGAGTGGGGTGGGTGGCTGCCCCGCGGTCGTCGTCAGGCAACGGTGCTGGGGTACAACGACTACAGCGGAGGGAAGGAGCGCAATGTTGCGGGCGTTGTTGTCGAAGGAAAGCAGATCGCGACCTACGCAAAGCGCGTTCTCGTTCCGATGGGGGAGTACATTCCCGAGTGGACCCCGTTTCGCGACTGGTTTGAGGGCCAGGTCCAGGAACGCGGTGGGTACCGCCCCCGCATGGAGCCTGGAGACGCGTTCGTCTCGGCGCCGCTCGAGTCGGGGCCCCGTTCGACTCGCTTCGGACTGAACATCTGCTACGAGATGGTGTTTCCGGGCGAATTCCGCGGCCTCATGCGAGAGCACGATCCTGACTTCGTGGTGAACATCTCCAACGACGGGTGGTACGGCGACAGCAACGAACTCGACCTCGTGCACATCGCCGGTCGGTTTCGGGCCGTCGAGTGTGGCCGGAGCCTGTTCCGCGTCTCGAACACGGGAATCAGCACCTCCATCGATCCTCTCGGCCGTTTTCGGGCGACCGTGAACGAGGGGGCCGAGCGCAAGGGGGTGAAGGGGCTGCTCGTGGATCGAGTGCAACTTCTTTCGGGCACCACGCCCTGGGTCTGGGGGGGCGACATTCTGCCCGCGATCCTGCCTCTCGCGCTCGTGGCGCTGGCAGGGCGCTCGCTCCGCCGTCGCCGAGCCCCGGGGTTCCAGACACAACCGCCTTCCAGGTAGGATGTTCCGGGCGGGGGTGCTTCCCGGGGGGTGGCGAGCGGAGTTGCTTGACACCCGCGTGAGCGCTCCTACAATCGCGCCTCCGGAAAAGAGATGCGCCCTGCCGGACCAGTACGCCTCAATCGCGGGGGTGCGTCCGGCCCTTGGGCCGATCGTTGATAGCGGTCGGTCCGCAACAGTTGGAAAGGGAGAACCCATGAGTCAAGTGGCACGGGTCTTCGTGGTCTTGAACCTTGTCGTATCGGCAGGCTTTCTGTTCGCGGCGGCGACCTTCCTCGCCCTGAACAATGACTACAAGAACCAGCTCGAGGAGGAAGCGAAGGCCCACTCCGATGACAACAAGACGCGCGACCTCGCGATCGGCAAGCTCAACGATGAGGTGAAGAGTCAGCAAAGCCAGATCTCTGCGCTGCGCGAACAGACCAGCCAGAAGGATGGCACCATCTCGACTCAGACCAGCCAGATCTCGTCACTCCAGGGTGACAAGAGCAACCTGACGTCCGAGAACGCGAGCTTGATCGAGGCGAACCGTGCCCATGCGGACGCCGTCGCCAAGCTCCAGGACGACAATAAGCTCCTCCGCAGCAACAACGGGGAACTGGCTACCGAGAACCGTGCGAAGACCAAGGAAGCTGCGGACGCCGTCGCTGCCAAGGAGTCTTCCGACAAGTCGATCGAGGATCTGAAGGCCACGATTCACGGTCATGAGAAGACCATCGCTGCCCAGACCGAGTCCCTCTCCGAGAAGGACCTGCTCATCGCCTACGCGAAGCAGAAGGGCGTGGACTTCGAGAAGATCCAGATGGTCCCGAACATGTCGGGCCACGTCGTGAATGCGGACAACGCTTCGCGGCTGGTTCAGGTCAACATCGGAACCTCCAAGGGTATGGTCCGCGGCGCCGTCCTCGACGTCGTGCGCGGCGGCACCTACATCGGTCGTGTCCGCATCGACACCGTGTTCGACAAGCAGTCCGCTGGCTTGCTCACGATCGTGGCCGATGGCCAGGCCGTTATGGTGGGTGACCGGGTCACCAACACCCTCAACTAGTCCCGACGGCACGAAGACGACACCAGGAGGCCATCATGGCAGACGCAGAACTGGACGTTCTCGATGACGTCGAAATGCTGGAGGAAGAGGAGGACAACGCCCGGGCGCTCACGTCCGGGCTGGTCATCGCGACCACCGTCGTCCTTCTCGTAGCCTTCTTCATGATGGAGAAGGCGCTCGGAAACTGGTTCGCCGTGGGGCCCTTCGGCCCGTAGGTCTCGACCTTTGGAGAGCGGTGGGCGCGTCCCGCTCTCCGGCGCCGATCCGCGAGAATCCGGCCTGAGCAACTGGGTTCGTGTGCAGGTCCCTGATCGGGGGACCGCTGCCCCAGCGGCGCCCACTCGGGCGCGCCACTGCCGAGACTCTGATACACTCCCCGCGCTTTCGGAGCATGGGCCTCGGGAGCGGGTTGCCGTTGGCGGGCGGGGGGACGGACAACTGTCGCTCGCGCATCGCATTCGGGCTTCCTCGGGCGGAGGAGGCGTGCGCCAGGCATGCCACCACAACGCGATGCAGTAGAGCACTCGCTCTCTCGGGGGAGGACGCTTCATGTTCAAGGTGAGCGACCGTGTCGCTGGGATGTTCTCAGTGGACATGGGCATCGATCTGGGCACAGCCAACACCTTGGTGTGTGTCCCGGGCCGCGGGGTCATCCTGTCCGAGCCGTCGGTCGTGGCGGTTCACAAGGGCAGCAACACCGTCCTGCTGAACGGCATGGCGGTGGGTGATCGCGCGAAGGAGATGCTCGGCAAGA
>JABSRK010000251.1 GCA_013213915.1 Planctomycetota bacterium | reverse complement strand
CGCCTCGTCGACGTCGATGGGGATGGGCACATCGATCTGTTCATGTCGGTGTTCGCTGGAGACCTCAAGGCGGAAGTCGCGCGGCGTCTTCTCGGACGCGTGCGCCTCGACTACTACCTCTACCTCGGGACGGGGAAGTCGCAGCCGTTCCCTCGCTCGCCGAACCACTCACTTGCGGACAAGGTGGACACGCAGACGTTCGAGGACTGGGGGCTCAGGCACCGCCTCATGCTGACTGGCGACTGGAATGGCGACGGGAAACTGGATCTGGTGCGCACGCGCATCGAGGACGGCAACTGTCACGTCGAGGTGCGGCATGCCACCGGCGCAGGTTCCACCTTTGCGTTCGCCGACTCCGGGCCGTCGCTCTCGTGGAAAGGCGACGTCATCGACTACACGACCACGGCGATCCAAAGCGGTCGCCCAGCGGTGCGCCTCAAGACAGCCACCAAGGTCATCTACATCATCCGTCCTTGATCCACACGACGCGCGCATCACCGGGGCACAGCCATCCGAACGCGATGCCCCCTCCCACGGGCACGGCGCGAAACGCCTCCGACGCACGGCCCGCAGGGATCTTGCCGATCGGTGACCCGTCTCCATCGCCGAACGGGAGCCGCTCCAACGTGCCGTCCTCCCGTCCCACGATGAGCGCCGGCCCGGGGCGCGGCACACACACCGAGGTGAAAGCCGCCGCCCGCACTTGGTTTTGGATCCCAATACGAATCTCGATGTCGAGTTTTTTGCGAGCGCGCGGTGAGGTAGGGAGCGTCCCGTCAGCCTGGCCGGGATACAGGAGCGCCTCCACCGAGAGCAATCCCCGCTGCAACACCTTCAGTTGACCCGCCAGGCCAGGCTTGCGGGCACGCAGCAGGGCCAGGTCTGCTCGCCCGTCACTGTCGTAATCCCCCACCCAGGCGGCGAGGCACATCCCGCCGATCAGGAGGACTCGACCGGGCGCGGGTACGGACGCGTCGAGATCGAAGTACACCGCCACGCCACCGGAGCTCGGATCGACGACGACCAGGTCGTCGTCGCCGTCGCCGTCCAGATCCGCGCAGACCGGCGGAACGGCAAATGGAAAGTCGAGGATCCCATCCTCACCGTCCACGGGCGGCGCATCCAACGGGGCGGGCCTCGCGCCACGACGATGTCGGGTCCAGCGAGCGCCGATCCCGACGACAAGGTCAAGGCCACCAGCGCGGCGGCGCGGCAGCAGATGTGGAATGACGAGGTCGACCTCGAGTTGGTCCCCCGCGCCCCAACCAAGCTCCAGCGCGCCATGAAGCGGGACGGCGAGGCGATCTACTTCGGAACCACCAGGCCAGCGGCAAAGAAACCAAGGGCGTCCGGGTGATACGAACCCCCCGCCCCCAAGCAGCAACGGCAACCGAACGGGAGAACCGCCGACCTCGCGTCGCAAGAACGGGCCGTCCCCGGCAAGGTCCTCATCACCGGCGACCGCGTCTCCCCAAACCCGTTCGCCGACCCAGAGGGCGCGTCCGTCACGGACATCGAAGAAGGACGCGGACGCGGGGATCTCCGTTCCAGCAGCGGAGGTCGCCTGCGGCATTCCGTTGGAATCCGGGAGCATCCGGTGGATACGCCGATCGGTCTGCACCATCAACGCCTGACCGTCCGACCACAGCGCTTCCACATGGGACGCGATCAGCACCGTCGTCTGAGCTGGCCCACCGACGGCGAAGAGGAGGACAAGGGCCAGCCGCCTCATCCTTCGAGCAACGCGCGATAGCGCCTCACGGCGCTGTCACGGTCCTTCTCTGTGGCCATGGCGTCATATCCGGCATCGTCGCCCGTAAGCCGGGCAAGAACGGTGTGCGCCGCGTTGCGCGCCGGGATGTCCACGGCCAGCAGCATCGCGAGCACAGCGTCGACCTGCTCCTTGCCGCCCGTGGCCTCGAACAACGCCAGGATCTTCGCCGACGCGAGCGCCGCATCGGCGCTGCCGTCGAAGCCGCGGATAGAAACGATGGCGTCATCTCCGCCGACGCGCCCGAGGGATGACACGGCCGCGAGTCTCACGGCGGGATCGACGTCGTCGAGCGCGCCGGAGAGCGCCTGGATGGCCGCGGCGCCGCCGAGCTGGCCGAGGGACTCGGTCGCGCGCGAGCGGACGGTCGGATGCTGGTCTTTGAGGAGGTCCACCAGGAGCTCCCGCGAGTTGGCGTGGTCGATGTGAGCGAGGACGTGGGCGATGCCGGCCCGCGTCGTCGCGTTACCCGATCGGCGAGCGCTTTCGACCCCTGCGCGGAGGAGCGGCAGCGCCGGTGCCCCCATACGCGCGAGCGTCGCCCGCGCCTGCTCGTGATAGAGAAACTGCATCTGGCCCAGCATGTCGACGATGAACGCGATGCGTCGGTCGGCAACCAGATCCATACCCTGCTGGTACGGACGACCCTCGATGGGCAGCTTCGTTCCGGCAGCGCGGACACCCTCCCACCAGGCCTCCCACTTCTGGATGGCCACGTTCTTCAGCGCCCACCCGGCGTCCGGATTGAAGCCCATGTCCTCGCCGGAGATGTCCTCCAGGATCTGGTTGGCGGTCTCGTTCTGGAGGATGCGCTTCTCGAGGTTGGCAAGCAACACGGGAATACCGGCCTTGCTGCCGAGCCTGACCAACGCTCGAGCAACGTGGTTCTGGACGACCTCGTTTCGGTCGTCGAGAGCGAGCAGGAGGTCGGGCAACGCAACGTAGGACCCGGTCTTCTCCAGCGCCACGACGGCCGCGACGCGCTCCATCGGATACGCATCGTCCCCGGTCTTCTTGAACTCGACGGCCCGATACCCGAGGTCCTGATCCTCGTCGGGGGCCAGGAGGAACGCGGCCTGGCTGCGATCGCGCAACGCGCGGAGCAACGCGTGGACGGCCCCGGGCGAACGGTCCTCCGCGATCGCGAGGATGCGCTCGATGCGAACATCGGATGAGACGCCGGGATCTATGAGGCTCCTGGTGAGCGGGTCGGCTTCCGGGTCCGGAAGCGCGTCGCCGGGACCGGCCCCATCGCCGCAAGCGGCGAGCGCAGCCACCACCAACGCCAGCACGGCGAAGCTACTCGGGAATCGTCTTCTCATGGAGCAACACGGAGTCCTTGTCGGCTTGGAACGGATTGGCCCGATACCAGAGTCGCACGGTCACGGAATTGACGCCGTCGGGGAGCTCGAGCCAAAGTTCGCGCTTCTCCCCCGCCGGGATCTGCGTCGACGCCGGGTACCAGACCTTCCGCTTCGGACGGTGCGGCGCAGGCACGCGCCTCACCCGCACACCGATGTCGGATAATAGCTCGGGCACCGTCACCGTCTTCTTGTACTCATCACCCGGGTTCGGCAGGGGATTGACCGCCTCGAATTCATCACGATACGGGTTACGCCAGCGCTCGATGCGTACGTCGTACGGCCGTCCATCGCCCGTATGGAGGACGAGGTGCAGATCGACAGCGCGATGGCGTTCGTCGCTGGGGAGATTGTGGCCCACGCCCGAGTTGTGGACGGTCACGAACAACGTCCGCTCGGACAGGCTCTGCGAAACCGTCGCCGCCGAGCGCAGTACATCCCGATCATGCGCTGCCGGGAACCTGTGCGAACGCCCCGCGCGCAGCCCACCCGCGGCGTTCTGCCGTTCGACCTGGGGCATGTGGCAATCGTTGCAATCCTTGAACCCGGCCCCTTCCTCCGCGAAACGGGTCTCTTTCCACTCCTCGTGCACCTTGTGCTGGTTGTGACATGGCGCGCAGAGCTGGAGCGATCTCATCGACGGAGTCACGGCGGGCTGGCATGGCGCCTCGGCCGCAGCCCCGCCCAGCGGCCCCGACGTGAGCATGGCGTTGCCCTCGGGCCAGTAGTGGCACGTGAAGCAATCGACCCCATCCGCGCGACGTGTCAGGCGCTCCAGAGGGCGTACGCCGAAACCGGTCTCGAACATCGGCCGAGAGAGGTGGCACGGAAGGCAGTCGAGTCCCTTGCCCTGGAACCCCGTCGAGAGCTTCTGCACCTCGGGATTGGTGTACGCGATGCGGTGGTGCGAGTCGTACCATTCGGACCAGACGTCCGGATGGCACGCCTTGCAATCCTCGCTCTTCTTGAACGGCAAGGGCTCGCGATAGCTACGACCGGGCGGCTCCCACCCGGCCGATCGCGGACCGGGACCGCGGTCAGGTCCGTCGGGCCGCGACATGACGTGCATCACGAGAAACGCCGACGCGCCGAGGAGAATGAGCAGCCCCATGAGCTTCGCCGTCGTCATGCATCCCTCCGGACCGCGACCGCTCGCGGTGGTCGGACCACGCGGATGCGCAGGGGCTCGCCCGTTGGTGGACGTTGGTCGAGCCTCAACTCGAGCGACCAGTCACCAACCTTCACGCGTACCGAGTAGCCGCCGCCACGGTAACGCACCCGCACCACCTCCGCCGGGATGCCTTCCCCGACGGGTGCCACGTCCAGGTTCTGCGAGCGGAGCAACAGCCAAACGGCGCCCTCGAGCCCGGACGAATCTACGCTGATGTGACCCAGGGGCGTGTAGGCCGCGCCGCCGCCGTCCAAGGTCGCCGGCAGGAGACCTCCCTCGCCGATGAAGCGCGCCACGGCGGCGGACGTGGGCCGCTCGTACACGTCATCGGGCGACCCCGCCTGCAGGATCGCTCCTCCATCCATGACGAAAACCGTATCGGCGAGAGCGAGGGCCTCCTTCTGATCGTGGGTGACGTGCAGGATCGTGCTGCCGAAGCTGCGGTTCAGATCGGCCAGCAGGTCCTGCACATCGGCAGCCATTGTCGGGTCGATGGACGATGTCGGCTCGTCCAGGAGCATCAGCCCCGGACGCGTCACGAGAGCGCGCGCAAGTGCCAGTCGCTGACGCTCTCCGCCGGAAAGCTGTGACGGGCGGCGCTCCCCGAACTCCGCGATTCCGAGGGGCTCGAGCGTCTCTCGGATGCGCGTCGTGTGGGCCGACGCCGGGAGACGGGCACCCTTCAGCGCGTAGCGCAGATGCCCCTCCACCGTCATGTGAGGCCATAGGGCGAGGCCCTGGAACAGGAGACCCACGCCGCGCGCCTCGGGCGCCACGGTCGAGCCGCCTCCAAGGACCGTCTTGTCGCCAATGCTAATGGTCCCCGAAGCATGGACGAGGCCGGCGATGGCCCGCAGCAGTGTGGACTTGCCCGCACCCGACGGTCCCAGCACCACGCCGTATGCGCCGCCGTCGAGCTCGAGGTCGAGGCCGTCTAGGATGCGATTGCCGCCA
>JABSRK010000250.1 GCA_013213915.1 Planctomycetota bacterium | reverse complement strand
TACTCCCGCGGGGACCGCCTGCAACGGGCGTCCCACCTCATGTTCTTCAATCCCGTTGAAGACCGCGTGGCCATCGACCGCTTCGACGCTCTCTTTCATGCCTTCAAGCAACACGGCCTGTGGATGCACGGCGGTGACTACGACGAGATGGCGGTCCTGAGTTTCGTCGACGCCCCACCTGACAACGTGGTCGGCTGTGTCCTCGACCACCGTGAGAAGATCGCCGCCCTGCGTCCCCGACCGGGCAAGGAGATCTCCTTCAGCCTCTCCTGCGGTACGGCCTTCCTCGAGCTCGCCCGTGACTCGGTTGCGGACATCCTCGACACCGCCCAGCTCCTCCAGTTGCAGTCGATCCTCGACGCCCAGGCCGCCGCCATGATCGCGTCGACATCCGCCGCGTCAGCGGCGAGCTCGGGCGGCTGACGACGCCCGAACGTCCTGCACGCAAGTTCCCCCTGAGCCGCGACGCGGGCTCCCCCCATCTCGCGACTCGACGTAACATGGCGGCCTTCCCCCAGGAGATGCCTGTCGTGAGATCAACCATGAAATCGATCGTCGCTCTGCTGGTGCTGTCGTTGCCCGTCGTCGGCCAAGGCGGGTGCGCCACTGTACGGATCTCGGGATCGGTGGTCGCGGTCAATCCGAACGCGCCGGTGCGGATGGGGTGCGGGAAGATGACCTTCGATACGGTTCCCGGCTGGGGATTGGGGCCCGATGGAAAGTCGCTCCTGGGACCGACCCACGGGGGTGTGGTCATCGACAAGGCCGGCAGCATCTACACGAGCGCCAACAAGGGCGTCGTCGTGTTCTCCCCCGAGGGGAAGGTCATCCGCTCGTTCCTCGGCGATGACTACACGAACATCCACGACGTGGAGATCCGCGAGGAAGACGGCGTCGAGTACATCTACGGAGCCCGCAACAACAACGCCGAGGGGATCAAGTTTCGCGCCAGCGACGGCAAGGTGGTCCTGCGGCTGCCCTTCCCGGCGGAGTCCGGCCTGAAGCTGGCGAAGTTCAGCCCCACCGCCATCACGGTCGCCCCCAACGGCGACATCTTTCTGTCGGACGGCTACGCGAGCAACCACATCTTCAAGTTCGACAAGACCGGCAAGTACCTGATGCACTTCGGGACCAAGGGCAACGGGCTGAAACAGCTCAACACCGCCCACGGCATGACCCTGGACACGCGCTACAAGCCGCCTCGCTTGCTGATCTGCGACCGCAATCACCGCCCCAAGGGGCGCCTGTTGCACTACGACCTGGACGGGAACTACATGTCCGAGGTGGTCACCGGACTCGGCATGCCCACGTCCGTCGCCATCCAGGGGGACCACGTGGCGGTTCCGGACCTGCACGGGCGCCTGGTCATCCTCAACAAGAGCAACACCATCATGGCGGTCCTCGGACACAACCCGAACCCCCGCCAGAGGGTCAACTTCAACGTGCCCCAGGAACGCTGGATCGAGGGCGTCTTCAGCGGCACCCACGGGTCCTACTGGGACAAGGACGGCAACCTGTACGTCCAGGACTGGAACGTCTCGGGCCGCATCATGAAGCTGGTGCGCGTCAAATAGACGGGGGACCGATCCCTACTTGTGTCGCGGCCGGGTGACGAGACTCCGTCGACACCGCGGCCGCGCTCACCGCGCGCTCACTTCCTCTTGGCGTCGCCCTTCTTCCTGGCGTCGCCCTTCTTCTTGTCCGCGTCGGGCCACAGGCGCCGCTTCAAGCCTCCCAGACGCTTCTTTCCGTCCTCACGGCTGATCTTCCCGGACTCAATCGCCTCCTCGATCTTGGCTGCGCCCTCCTCATAGCGCCTCCGCTTGCGTTCCTCGTCGCCGCGGGAACGGTCCCCGCGGTCCTTGGACTTTTCAGGCACCAGCACGCGCCGCAGCGACGCCAGGCGCTTTTCCCCGTCCTCGCGGCTGATCTCGCCGGCGTCAATCGCCTTCTTGATCCTGGCGACCCGCTCCTCATAGCGCCTCCGCTTGCGTTCCTCGTCGTCGCGAGAACGATCGCGCTCATCATGCTCGCGGTCCCCGCGATCCCTGTCCGCGTCGGGCCACATACGGCGCCGCATCTCCACCAGGCGCTTTTCCCCGTCCTCACGGCTGATCCTTCCGGACTCAATCGCCTCCTTGATCTTGGCGGCACCCGCCTCATAGCGCCTCCGCTTGTCTTCCTCGTCGCCACGGGAACGCTCGTGCTCGTCGCGCCCACGGTTGTCGCGGAGACTGTCCTCGATCTTCCCGTAGAGCGCCTTCAGCGTCATGACGTGTTTCTTCTCGCTCTTCGCGTGCAGCAGCTCGATGGCGCGCTTCAACGCTGCGAGGGTCGCCCGGCCCTCGGCCCGGGGGCGCTCCTGGGCAAACACGGGCGGCAGCATCAGCAAAGCGAGAACGAGGACGACCAGGCGTCCAGAGAATCCACGGTTACTGTGCGTCTTGCTATTCATGATCAGCCTCAGTCTCTTCTACAGGTTGTGCTCCCCCGCAACTAGAACCTTACATGTGGAAGCCGGGAGTGGACAGGGACAGGCGCGTCTCCTCCTCGTCCATGTCCTCACCGATGTCCTCGAACAGGGGCGTCGACAGGTAGCGCTCACCCGTATCGGGCAGCATGCAGAGAATGACGGCCCCCGGATCGGCGCGTTCCGCCACCTGCATGGCGGCGGCGAAGGACGCGCCTCCCGAAATGCCCGTGAGAATGCCCTCCTTGGAGGCCAGCTCGCGTGACCAGTGAATGCCGTCGGCGCCGGACACCGGCAACACCTCGTCGAACATCTTGTGGTCGATGGCCTCTTGCAACACCAGCGGGATGAAGTCCGGCGTCCATCCCTGAATGGGATGGGACTCGAACGCGGTGTGGCTCGCTGCGGGTGAGCCGTCGGCGCTGCGATCCTGCGCCTCACCGCTTCCGATCAACTGGGCGATGTCCGGTTCGCTGAGAACGATACGGGTCTCTGGTCTGGACTCGCGCAGCACCCGTGCGACGCCTGTCAGCGTGCCGCCGGTGCCGTAACCGGAGACCCAGTAGTCGAGGGCCTTGCCGTCGAAGTCGGCCAGGATTTCTCTGGCTGTGGTGTTCTCGTGAACGAGGGCGTTGGCCGCCGTCTCGAACTGGGCGGCCAAGAACCAACCGTTGGCCGCCACCAGCTCCTGGGCCTTCTTGTATGCACCGATGCCCTTCTCCGTCCGCGGCGTGAGGATCACCTTGGCGCCGAAGAAGCGCATCAGGCGACGCCGCTCGATAGACGCGCTGTCCGGCATGGTCACGATGAGGGGGTAGCCCCTGGCGGCACAGACCATGGCCAGGCCGATCCCCGTGTTACCGCTGGTGGCCTCGACCACGGTCTCCCCCGGCTTGAGCGCGCCGCTCTTCTCCGCTTCCTCGATGATGCTGATGGCGAGACGGTCCTT
Organism: Planctomycetota bacterium; assembly: GCA_013213915.1. Lineage (GTDB taxonomy): Bacteria > Planctomycetota. Next base: position 2,091 of record JABSRK010000250.1, on the reverse strand, counting down.
CACAGAACTCGCGGGGTTGAAGTACTCGGCCTTGACGTACATCTCCACGCCCGCGGGAGCGATGTTGTTGACGCGCACACAGGGCGTGTCCCCGATGGTGTCCAGAATCGTCTCGTAGACCTTCCCCCGCCCAACCGTCTGTCGCGTTTGCATCTCGGACATCCCGTTTCTCTCCGTCGTCCCTCGATCACGTGGCGGGTCCATCACCCGCAATCGCGCATCATATCTGGTCAGCGCGCACCCAGAATTACACCGGCTATCACCTACTTCTTGTCTTTGACCTTCAGGCGCGCGCCGACCCGATGACGGTGGCCGTGGTCGCCCTCGCCGGTGATGCCCCAGCCGTACTTCCAGTGTCCCCAGGCGAGATTCGTGATGGCGACGGTCCCGCTTCCCAGCGCCTTTTCCAAGCGGTCGAAGGCGAGCTCGCCGTCGAGTTCCACGACGACGCACGCCCGGCTTCCGTCCAACAGCATCCCGAGAACCTCGACCTGGGCGTCACCGATGCCCTCGAGGAGCTTCTTCAGGGCGCCGTCACCGATCCCCTCGGCGGCGGAGACGTAGAGACCGACCTCCTGCTCCATGAGGATCCAGGATCGGCGGTCCAACTTGAGCCCCGTCTGGGAGAGGGCTGCCTTCAGGTCGCTGAGGCGAAGCAGCGACTTGGGGCCCTTTCCCCCGAAGTAGAAGCTCAGTCGCCCCGGAGCGCACTTGAGTTCCAGGATGTCGCGGCCGAAGGCCCGCCCGAGGACCTTCTCCAGTTCGGGTTGATGTTCGGGCTTCAGTCCCGCGACGGGGAGTTCCACGCTGAACGGTCCCCGGACCGCCGACTGGTGATCGGGCGCAGAAGGCGGCGACACCGGGCCCGAAAAAGGCAGAACGACGGTCAGGAGGCTCGCCGTCAAGAGCATGCAAGTCGAAGTCATGGGTGTCTCCAATCAGGCACTCGTGAGCGTAGACGATCCCCCGCCGCCCCTGTCAGTCCTTTCCCCGGCCAACTCCACCCCGCCTTCATCCACAACGAACGAGGCCGCCCCTGCACCATCTATAACCTCTGGCCCGGCGACACGCCTGCCGCTGCGCGGCCGGGATACTAGAGGGCGTCAGGGTCGTAGGCCCGCCGACGCTCGACGTCGTAGTTCATGGCGTCCAGGGCCTGGAACTCGTCCCTGCGGTGGGAGAGCGCGATCACCTGCACGCGGCGTTCTTCGATCTGCCGATTGAAGATCCCGGCCAACCGGATCACCCTGTTTTCGCTCACGTGGCTCTGCGACTCGTCCATCACCAGCGCGACGGGGGGGAACTCCGGATTCTCGGCGCTCTTGGTCTTGTGGATGGTGACCGCCACCGCGAGACGGATGAGGGCATGGATCAGTTGCTGCAATCCGGCGCTGCCCACCTTTTCCCCCGGGATGGTCCTGGCCGGGCCCTTGAGGCCGGTCACGTCGAGACGGGAGTCCATCTCGACCTGTGTCCACCTCCCCTCGGTCACCTGGGCCAGCCACTCCTCGACCTGGTCCTTGATGGGACCGATCTCCAGCTCGGTGGCTTCCGTCAACGCGGTACTGAAGCGATGGAGGAGGCGCTCTTCGGCTCGAACACGCCGTTCGATGCGATCGCGCGTCGCCCGCGCTTCCACCAAGGAACTCTCCAGGTCGATCAGATCCCGCCGCAGACCCTTGCCGCCGAGGTCCTCGCACTCCCGTTCCATGCTGAGCACCTCGGCGTCGAGGTTTCGCTGCTCAAGCTCCACTTGCCCCTTCACTCGCAACGCGCGCGTCACCTCGTCCCGCTGCGCCTCCTCTTCTGTCTTCTTGCGCTTGGTTTGGCGATCGAGATCCTTCTCCAATGTGACGAGTTCTTCAGCCAACGCTGCGCTTGCCGCCTTCCGGGTCTCCAGCGTCCCGGCCTGTTCAATTTCCTTGTCCCGTCGCGTCCTGGTGGCGAGATAGAGCTCCTTGCTGCTCTCTGCTTCCGCCCTCAATACGGTCAGGTCAGCGACCAACTCGCGGCTCGCGACACGGAGGTCCACCAGCGTCTGGTCAGCCTCGTCGCGGTCCTTTTCCAACGCATCCCGTTCCGCCTTCAGCA
>JABSRK010000025.1:9865-19016 GCA_013213915.1 Planctomycetota bacterium | reverse complement strand
CATGGACAGCAACGCGTCCCAGCGCATGACACGCAACCAGCCACGCGCACGCTCCACCCACGCATCGGTGCCGTCATCCTGGCCTGTCTGCCGCGCGTACCCTTTCTCCAGGCACCAGTACGGATACATGATGAGTTCGGCGGCGCCGACACCGATGATGCCGAACGCGGCGAGCGCCGTATGCATCGGGTTCAGCCCTCCCGTGCTCGGGGGCAGACTGCCCGACATCCCGTCCGCGATCTCTCCCCCGCTGATGGCCCAGTCCGGCTGGAGTTGCAGCAAGCACACGGTCACAACCGTCACGGCGGTGAACGCTGCGACCAGCACCATGGAGACCAGCTGGACGAGCTTGTAGCGCCCCAGGACGAGAAGAACCGCCGTGGGAATGGCGAGCAACGCGGCCCACGCGAACGGGTCCACCGGGTCCGGTTGGCCGCGCGCCGCCTCCGTTGCCGCCACACGATCCCGCTCCAGCTTCGACTCCTTCTCCGCATCGACGTCGCCGCGACGGCGCATGATCGCCAGCTCGACCTGCGCGTCGATGCGGCGTTCCTGGACCTCGTTGAACGCCCGTCCGTGGTCGGTGAGCGGCACCGCCAACGCCAATGCCTGTCCCACACCGCCGACGATCCCGCCGAGCTGAGCCAGACCCACCACCGTCATGATCAACCAGTACCAGACGATCCAGTTCACCCGGCGGCGCGGACCCGGCACCGAATCGAGCGCCTCGAGGGCGGTCTTTCCCTCGGTCACCGTGACGCGGCCGAACTCCACTTGCGCGAACACCTTGATCACGCAGCCGACGAGGATGAGCCAGAGAAGCCAGAATCCGGACTCCGCACCCGTCTTCGTCGTCGCGATGAGTTCGCCCGATCCCACGATCGCACCGGCGACGATGAGCCCCGGCCCCAGGTTGCGGAGAATGCCGCCGATGCTCCGAGGGGGCGGCCTAGTCATCATCTTCGTCGTCGTCGTCCGCAGTTGTCGGCAGCGGTGTCGCGACCGCGCGCCGGTCTTCACGCGGACTCTCCGCCGCCTGCCGTCGCTGCGACTCCCGGTGCTCTTCAATCTGCAGCTGGTCGCGCTGCTGCTGCGCGAGTTGGCGCCAGCCGGCGAGGAGAAGGAACCCGAGCAGGAGGTCCACCGCGAGGAGAACCGCGACCGTAAACGGATCGTCCTTCCAGAAGAACGCCGTCATGGCCACGACCGCCGCCGCGACTCCGAGAATGGCGATCCGTCTCGCAAACATGGCGATGATTGTAGAGTCCAGGGTTCAACCACCGGAGAGATCCACGCATGAAACGCCTGATCCTCGTCCTCGCGGTCGCCGCAGCCCTGCCAGCCCAGATCCCCGCGCCTGAGGATGTCCTCGGATTCTCCCCCGGGGACGATGGACGCCTGGCGAACTATGCCGACATCCTCGGGTATATGCGGCAGCTCGCCGACGCCTCCGATCGGGTGTCGTACGAGGTCGTGGGCAAGACCACCGAGGACCGGGACTTCGTCAGCGTGTTGATCAGCGCCCCCGAGAACCTGGCCCGCGTCGACGAGATCCGAAGGGATAACCTGAGACTCGCCGACCCACGGAAGCTCTCCGACGAGGATGCCGCCGCGATCGTCAAGCGTGGCAAGACCATCGTCCTGCTGAACGAGTCGATCCACTCGACGGAGGTCGGCCCCGCACAGGCGGGGATGGTCACGGCCCACTTCCTCGCGACGACCAAGGACCCCGCGTGGACCAAGGTGCTCGACGACGTGGTCATCGTGCTGACCCCCTGTCACAATCCGGACGGCTACGCGACCGTCGTCGCCTGGTGGCGCAAGTTCAAGGACGACAAGGAACGCCGCGGCGTCGGGCTGCCGGTCCTGTACCACAAGTACGTCGGCCACGACAACAACCGCGACTGGTTCATGCTGACCCAAAAGGAGTCGCGGGTCAGCGTCGAGACCGGGCACATGCGGTGGCGCCCGCAGATCGTCATCGACCAGCACCAGATGGGCGGCAGCGGCGCGCGGATGTTCGTGCCCCCATACCAGGAGCCGTACGAGCCGTACGTCCACCCACTCCTGCGAGAAGGACTCACGAACCTCGGACGTAGCGTGCTCAAGGGAATGGCGGCCGAGGGCAACCACGGCGTCTGGTGCAATCGCGGTTTCGACGCTTGGACCCCCGCGCGGGCGTTTCAGCACTATCACGGCGGCGTCCGCATCCTGACGGAGGTCGCAAGCGCACGGCTCGCGGATCCCAATGAGCGGGTGCGCCCACCGCGCGGTGACGCGGGCACGGTCTCCGAGGACAACCCGTCGCCGTGGAAGGGTGGGCGATGGGCGCTATCGGACATCGTCCGCTACACGAGCCGTGGCGCCCTGCTGGCGATCAAGCACGGAAGTGATGAACGAGAGACGTGGCTGAAGAACTTCCTGCAGATCCACCGCGACTACTGCGACGGTAAGTACGGACCGAAGGCGTACGTGATCCCGCCCAACGGACGCACACTGATGACCAGGAAGCTGATCGACCTGCTCACCCTCGGAGGCGTCGAGGTCTGCGTCACCAACGATCCCCCGGGTGGACTCGTGATCAAGAACGGCCAGCCGTGCTTCGGCTTCGCGTGTGCGCTCCTCGAGAACTCCCCCTACCCGGTGATCCGCCCGCGGCCCGGCGCTCCGATCCGCCGCCCCTACGACATGACCTGCCACTCGTTGCCGCTACTCATGGACTTCCAACTGAGCAAGATCGAGGACGGAGAACTACCGGAGTGCGAGCCTGTCGATCTGGGGCGATTGGAGATCCCGATCAAGGAGGACCGTGATGAGCGGATCGTCATCCGCAAGCTCAAGACCGGCAAGAAACGGATCGGCGTCTACTGGTCCTGGACCGCATCCATGGATGAGGGCTGGACGCGGTTCTGGTTCGACATGTTCAAGATCCCGTTCACGCCACTGCGACCCGCGGACGTACGAGCCGGGAAGCTGAAGGACCGGGTCGATGTCATCCTGTTCGCGAGCGTGGATGGGCGCAGCCTGACCGGTGGTCCCCGCGACCGGAGGTTGCCGGACTCCTACAAGGGCGGACTCGGCCTGGAGGGGCGAGCAGCGCTCAAGGAGTTTGTCGGCGCAGGAGGGACGATGGTGTGCATGAACGCCTCGTCCGCGCTGGCCCTGCAGATGTTCGACCTGCCGGTCGAGCGGGTAGGGCGCGGCGGCGGGCGCCGGCGACGGGGTGACGGCGATCAGCCCCGGGCCTCACGAACCTACATCCCGGGTTCGGTCGTGCGCGCCCTCGTGGACACGAAGCACCCCCTCGGGGTCGGATGCAACACGGTCACCCCTATCTTCCTTCGTCAGGCGCGGCCATTCGGCCTGAAGCCCGGGGACACCGACGTGAAGGTGTCCTTCCCCGTGCGCTACGTCGACGAAAATCTGGTCGCCGGCGGCTTCGCGGAAGGCGCGGAAGTGTTGCACGGGAAAGCCGCCGCCGCGGTCTGCGAAGTCGGCCAGGGCAAGGTCGTCCTGTTCGCGTTCTCCCCCCAATTCCGCTGCCAGACGTGGAGCACGTTCCGGCTGCTTCTGAACGCGTTGCTGCTATAACGAGCGCATGTCCGAACAGGACCGATTCAGCCCGAGTTACGGCGCGTACCTCCGTCTAGGCACGCTCCTCTCGGCACAGGCTCCGCCCGACTTCGACAAGCTCAAGGCGGACGATCGTCCATCGACCAGGACACGGGAGCACGCACACCACGACGAGATGCTGTTCATCGTCGTTCACCAGGTCTTCGAACTGTGGTTCAAGCTGATCCTGCACGAGCTGGGGCACGCGCGCGACCTGCTGGGGCACGTGGGGAAAGAACGCGCCCACGTCGCCGAGGAAGATGTCCCGAACGTCGTCGCGGCGATCAGCCGCGTCAACGAGGTGTTCCGCATCGCCACGGAGGGATTCCGGGCGATGGAGACCATGAACCCCACGTCGTTTCTCGCGTTCCGCGACCTGCTGATCCCGTCGTCCGGTTTTCAGTCGACGCAATTTCGCGAACTCGAGATCCTCGCCGGGCTACCCGAGGACCTGCGCGTGGACTTCGAGGGCGTACCGTACGAATCGAAGCTCAGCCCGACCGAACGCAGCATCCTCGAACACCGTCGCAGCGAGGTATCCCTCAAGGACGCGTTGTTCGACTGGCTCTCGCGCACACCCATCGATCGCATCTTTCCCGACTTCTCGGATGCGTTTCTCACGTCCTTTCACGTATACGTCGATGAACAGGTCGCGCACCAGGAAGCCAACCCAAACCTCGCCGACTCACAACGCCGAGCGGCTCGCGTGCGGTTTGAAGAGCAGCTCGCCGACGCGCGGCGCTATCTCACCGGAGGCGACGACACGCAGAACCGCGCCCACCAGGCGTTCCTGTTCATCGCGTCCTACCGCGCCGAGCCGCTGCTTGGCTGGCCGTCCGCGCTCGTGGACGCGCTCATCGAATTCGAACAGGGCTTTCGCATCTTCCGCTTCCGTCACGCACGCATGGTGGAACGCATGATCGGAACACGTACGGGCTCTGGCGGCAGCCCGGGGGTCGTCTACCTCGACCGAACGACGACCCGCTACCGCATCTTCGGCGACCTCCTGGAGGCCCGGAACTTCCTGCTCGCGTCGGACCGGGTCCCGCCCCTGCCGGACGACAAGCTGCTCCACTTCCGGTTCGAAGAATAGGGCCGGCGCAGCGATCCGCTCCTCGCCAGTCGCTGCAGGCGGCGCCTCCGGGGAGATTCCACAACCTGTTTTATACCAATGGTTTGGGGGAATAACGGAGATCTTCTGGCCCCACGTGGGAGTGAGGACTGCCGCCATGTCTCCCGGAGTTTCGGCGACGGACGCGGGAGAAGTGGTGAACCGAATCGGGGAACGAAACGAAGTAATCCGCAAACGAGCACGTTTATAGAGAGGAGCGGGGAAACTCCGCGACAGGGCCGGGCGGCACGCCCCTCCACGCCGGCCCCCGAGGGACACGCCTGAAATGAAGGTCAATCAGAAGACTCTGCCCCTGCCGGCAGACCCGCTTGAGCTCTACATGCGAGAAGCCCGGAGCCACCGCCTCCTCACTCCCCCTGAGGAAAAGACCCTCCTGGCAAAGCTCGTCGCCGCACGAGACAACTGGCTCGCGTCCTTTCTCGAGGCGGAGCCCGCCCTTCGGGCGATCTGGGATGACCTGGAAGCGTGGAAGCGGGGCGAGATGTCTGCGTTGTCGTTGATCCCGGGACCGCCCAAGCCCTCCGACGAGTCCAGCGGCCCGACCTTCTTCGCGGGGAGGCTGCATCGCATCTTTGTCAGGCAGATCGCTCGCAACCCGAAACGCCCGTTCCGCGGCAAGAAGGTGGCCCGCCGCCTCGTGAGGTGTGTGATGTTCGTCGGCTTCCGCCCGGCGCCGTTCGAGCGCTATCGGCTGACGACGCTCGAGACCGCCAACAGCCGGACGAAGGCCAAGATCCGACGCGCCCGGCGGAAGTTCCTCGATACGCGAACTCCGCTGATCGAAAAGAACCTGCGCCTCGTCATGAAACTGGCGCACAACTTCGTGCCCGGCCCCCTTCCCTACGCGGAGCTCATCCAGGAGGGCAACCTCGGGCTCATCCGCTCGACCGAGTCATTCAGCCCCCGCTTCGGCGTTCGCTTCTCCACCTACGCGTACCTCTGGATTCGCCAGAGCATCTTGCGCGCACTCGAGAACAAGAGCCGGACCATCCGGCTGCCCGTGAGCCTGACTCAGGCGCTGCGGAAGCTGGAGAAGGAGAAGGCGGCGGCCGGCAACGAACCGGGAACGAAGCGCAGGGCCGCCGCGGGAGCGCTCACCAACCCCTCGGTGGGTCGGCCGATCCTGAGTCTCGACCACAGCGTCGATGACGAAACCGAACTCTCCCAGGTCATCGCTGACCGGAAAAGCCCATCGCCCGAGCGCGCGCCACAGGGCCGGGACTCGGACTCCTTTGTCCGTCTGTCCCTCTCCTCCCTTCCGGATCGGCAACGGCTCATCCTCCGTTTACGATTCGGGATCGACGGCGCGCGCACGCACACGCTGACCGAGATCGGCAACTTGCTCGGGATCTCGGCGGAGCGTATCCGCCAACTACAGAAGCAGGCGTTCGAGAACTTGCGCGATGGGCCCGACGGAAGTCGGCTCCACGAGCTCTCCCTCGACTGAGCGGACGCTTCGCGTAAGCGCACATACCCGGACAAGGCCAGCGACGACAGTCGGCGTGCGGTGGTAGGTTGATCGGCCATCCATGTCCGATAACCGTGTCGTCATCAGAGCTCGCAGCGGGCGGGCGCTGGAGCAGCGCCTGCTCCAAGACCTCCGCACGCTCATCGGCCACGACCCCTCGCTCCTTAAGCGCCCCGTGCTGGTGGTCGTACCGTCCGCCACCTTGAGGCGCCACCTCCAGGTGCGCATCGCCCAGGGGTTCGGCTCCGCCGTTCTCGGCGTGCAGGTCCAACTCGTAGGACACGTAGCCGCGGACGTGCTGCGACGCGCGGGTCGGCCCGTGCCGCGCGGAGGGCTTCTGTTCGACATCCTGGCACGTCGCGCCGCCAGCGAACGGGCACCGTTACGGGAAGCACTCGACGGTCTCGACGACGGGTACGGCGTGGCGGCGTCTTCCATCCGGGACCTCCTGTCGGCCGGGCTGGCCGGTGACGCGACGAGCGCGCGGGACACCGTTTCCGCGTGGGATACCCGGGCCCGCGCCGTCGTGGATGCTGCGGCGGACACCCACGTGCTCATGCAACGCCTTGGCATCGGGCGTCGCGCCGACGCCATGCAGGCCGCCGCGATGGCGCTCGAAGAGGCGGGCGGTGACGTGCTGCCCGCGCGAGCCGTATGCGTGTATGGATTCGCCGATGCGCCCGGGCTGACCACGTCGTTCCTGCGAGCGCTGCTCCGCCTGGAGAACGCCCAAATCTATGTCAATCGTCCGTACGATCCGGCCGACAGCTCACGCGAAGAACCCGGTTGCTCTTTCGTGGACCGCTTTCTCCGGCAGCTCGGTCATGACGCGAGCGGGAACGATGCACCCGCGGAAGATCATCTTCACCCACCGCCCCATGACGCGTTCACCACTTCCGGCGCCGATGCGGAAGCCCGCGAGGTCGCCCACCGCGTCCGCGCACTGATCGACGACGGTACGCCCCCCGAGGGCATCGCCATCGTCGCCCGCCACCTCGATCGCCACACGGCGGCGTTGCGGCGGCGCTTGCGAGAACGGGCGATCCCGTTCAGCGGGGGCACCCTCCCTCCTTCGTGGTCTCCGTCACACCGCCAGATCGATGCGATCCTCGAGTTGCTCCGCACAAGAGACCGGTCTCTCATCGACCGGTGGCTCGACGCCCAACACGGTCGCGCGCGCGGCTCGGACATCCGTCTGGCCTTCCGCGTCATCGGCTGCACACGTTTGAGCCACGTGACGGACCTCGACCTGGACACCTTCTTCCGTACCCGTGACACCCTGGCCCTTCCCGCGCGTCGGGGCCTGCGCATGGACGACGAGAAAAATCCCGAAGACGAAGATGAAACACCCGAGCGAACGCGCCGCGTCCGCAACGAGCGCCGGCTCATCCAACGAACCGAGCTGGAACAGACCCTCACGAGTTTACGGGCGACCCATCGACTGCTCGCCGACTGGCCGTCCCGAGCACCACTCGAGGTGCACGCCGGGAAAGCCCGCGAGCTGGCTCAACTCCTGTGCCTGGATAGAGGGGACGGCGTGGACCCCAGCGACGCCGTCGCAACGCGCTGGCAGGAAGCGCTGGATGAAATCCTCGACTACGACCCCTCGTTCGAGAGCGCCGCTGACGAGTTCCGCCTCTTGCTGGGCCTTTTGCTCCAGCGAGGATCGACGCCTATGGGAGGCAGCGGCGGGGGCGTCGCGGTAATGGACGTTGCCCATGCCCGTGGGCTCACGTTCGATCATTTGTTCCTGCTCGGACTCGAACGCAACGTCTTTCCGCGTGCCGCATCCGAGGACCCGTTGCTCCCGGACCGCCAACGCTCCCGACTGCAGGCCGTCCTTCCTGAACTGGCGACCGCCGACCTCTCCCACGACGAAGAACGGGTCTTGTTCGCATCGCTGCTCGGTGCGGCCGACAAGGTGACCCTGTCGTGGCAACGCTCCGACGAGGAAGGACGGGAACTGGCAGCCTCCCCGTTCATCGAACGCATGCTCCACGTTGGCGGCATCACGGCCACCAACGTGGCGCGTGACATCGTGCAGGCCGCCAAGGAGAGCCCCGGCACGGCGCGCGACGCCGCGCTGGCCGCGGCGCTCTCGACACCGCGGGCGCACTTCCGTGAGGTGCTGCCGCTGGCACTTCGAGAAGCGAGCGCGCTACATTGTCTTTCAAGCGACATGGATCTCGCGCTGCCAGGTCCCGGCGTAGACGCGCTGGCCGACGCGCGCCTGCGCGTGCTCGCAGCGGTGGACCCGGACCGTGGCACGCCCGAGGGACGCGCGATCTACGCTGGGCCGTCCCCCTGGTTCGGCTCCATCGGCCGGGTTCGCCCCGGCGCCGATGATCCGCGCAACAACGACCTTTACGTGACGACGCTCGAAGGCATGGCGCGCTGCCCATGGCGTCTGTTCCTGTCTCGGGACCTGAACCTGGAGCGCCCGCCCGATCCCCTGGCGGCGCCCCCGGAGTTCTCCCGCCGCCTGATCGGCATCGTGGTCCACGGGACCCTCGAACATCTGATCGCCGCGGCGCTGCCGAACGCCGGTACCAAGACCATCGCGGAGGCCATCAGCCAAGGCGCCATCGACGTGGAGAGGCCGGACAAGGAGGCCGTCGTACGGGCGCTCGGCGAAGCGGTTCGTAAACACGCCAAGGAAGACGGCCTCCATCTGCCGGGCCTGCACACGGTGCTGGCTCGGATCTGCAAGCCACACGTGGAGCGAGCGCTGCACTTCGACTGGGCGGGCAAGCCGGTCGCCGTTCTCGGTGTGGAGTTGCTGGGGTCCACGTGCATCGAGGTGGGCGACCGGACCGAAACGGTGCACTTCAAGGCCGACCGGGTTGATGCAACCGAAGACGGAGTGGTCGTCTGCACCGACTACAAGACAGGCCAGCCAGCGTCCGGCGCCAGGACTCCGCAGACGCGGGCCAAGCACC
>JABSRK010000025.1:0-9855 GCA_013213915.1 Planctomycetota bacterium | reverse complement strand
TGTCGCAAAAGATCCGGGCAGGGAAGCTCCTGCAAGCAGGCGCCTATGCGCTGTCGGGGGAGCAGACGCGCGGCCGTTACCTGTATGTGGAAGGTGACATCGACGAAGCCAACCGCGCGTTCCACGTGGAAGGGACCGGCGAAGACGCTGAAGCGTTCGCCGCGACCGCCAGCGATCTGCTCGCCGCCCGCACCGAGGGAATCCTGTTTCCACGGCTCGGCAACGGCAAGGGTCAGACCGGCGAGGCCTGCCGGTATTGCGAGCATATAGAGGCGTGCGTTCAAGGCGACTCCGCCATGAAGATGCGGCTCGAGCGTATGGCCGAACGGTGCGCACGGGAGGCGCGAGAGGACAAGAAGATGTCCCCCTTCGAGCGCCACCTGGCGCGGCTCTGGCAAGTTGACCAGGCAGATAGCCCATGACCCCGCCGACCGACTTCGACGTGCGGGAAGTCGCGCGCACCACCTTCGACACGACCGTCGTCGTGGAAGCCGGCGCCGGTACCGGCAAGACCGCCGTGCTGGTGACCCGGACGATCACGTGGATCCTGGACGGGGGCTGGTCCGTTCACGCCGACGGCGACCGCGGCGCGGAAGAGGTGGCCGTACAAGTACTCAAGCGCGTGCTCGCCCTCACGTTCACGGAGAAGGCGGCGGGCGAGATGGCCCGCCGTGTCGGCGAGGCGTTAAAGGACATCATCGACGGCAAGCGTGTTCTGGGCATGCCCGACGACCCGTTTCCCGGCATTGAACCCGACGATCTGAAGGCGCGTGCCAAGGCCTGCCTGGTGCATCAGGACCGCCTGCTGGTCACCACGATCCACGCCTGGTGCCGACGCCTGCTCGCCGCACATCCGGTGCAAGCCGGCATGCACCCGAAGTTCGAAGTGGACGCAGAGGGTCTGATCCGACGGGACGTGGTGGACGACGTGATCGGTGAATGGGTCGGCCAGGCGTTTGGCGACGACGGGGACGAGGACGCGCAGCTCCTCGCCACGGACGGGTACGGTCCTGAGGCCATCTGGGATGCCCTGGAAACCCTGGCGGAATCCGGTGTCACGGCCAGCGACATCGACCCGGACCCTTTCGCCGAGGCGCGATTCCCCGCCGCCCGCGAAGACCTCTCGCAGGCCCTGCACCCCCTGATCGAAGCGACTCGCCCCTTCGTGGAGGCCGGCAGTGGGCTGAAGATCGCTTACCACAGCGCCACCTGGCTGGTGGTCCTGGGCGATGAACTCGAAACGTCCAGCGGGTTCGAATCCGTGCACTCCATCCTCGAAAGTGACGAAGCGTCCGCGGCCATCAACCGTATCGCGACATGGAGCAAAGGGACCTTCAACAAGGGCGAGACCGCCGCGCTGCTCATGGACGAGACCGCGGTAGCGGAGGCGGCGGCGGTGTTCATGGCGAACATCAACGTCTGGAACGCATTCGAATTCGACCTCATGCCGCGCGCCGCGCGCGTTCTGAGAACTCTGCTCGAGGACATGCGGCGGCGACTCGACGAGCACGGTGTCGTCTCTTTCAGTGACCTGATTGCGCAAGCCGCGCGGCTCCTGGAGCAGGATCGTGTCTGTGATCGCGTCCGCGAGGAGCTGGATCTTCTCCTGGTCGATGAGTTCCAGGACACGGACCGCAGGCAGTACGACATCGTCGGACGCATCGCCCTTGAAGGACATCCACGCCCTTCCCTCTTCCTCGTAGGCGACCCCAAGCAGTCCATATACGGGTGGCGACAGGCCGACCTCGCAGCCTACGACCGGTTCCTCGCTCGCGTGCGTGAGACAGATGGGGTGGAACCGCTCGTCCTGTCCGTCAACTTCCGCTCCGTACCTCCGATTCTGCAGGAGGTAGAGCGGATCATGCTACCCACGATGCGCAAGTGCGAAGGTCTGCAGCCGGAGTTTCAGCCTCTGCAAGCGTCGGAGAAGCGCGCCGCGGAAGCCGTCTTCGACAAGGGGGACCGTCGACCCGTGGAGCAGTGGGTGTCCTGGAGCCGTGGAGCAGACAAGTCGTTCAGCGCTACTCCCGCCGAACGGGCACGGGACATTGAGGCCGAGGCCATTGCACGTGACATCAAGCAGCTTCACGACGATCAAAAGGTCAAGTGGTCCAGCTTCGGCATCCTGTTCCGCGCACGATCTGCGCTCGAGAAGTACCTGAGGCCGCTGCGGGATGCTGGCATTCCCTTTCAGGTGGAAGGCGACCGGGAGTTCTACCGCCGGCGCGAGGTCGTAGACGTCGTGAACCTCGTGCGCGTCATCATCGACCCCAACGATCACCTGGCGCTCGTGGGGTTCATCCGCTCCCCCATGGTCGGCGTTCCGGATGCGGCCCTCGTACCCCTGTGGCAGCAAGCGCTTCCCGCCCACATGAGCGAGCTCGACCGCGAACCGGAGGCCATGACACAGGTGCGTGACGCCATCGCGGTTGCTGCGCGCACCGTCCCCGATGACGCCGCAGGGGTGGAGCAGGTGGCGGGATGGGAACACGCGCTCACGGAGGCGGCGCGCGCGGTCGCATCACTGCGACGTTCGCTCGCGGAGGATGCGGCGGACCTGTTCGTCGAACGTCTGCGAGGCCTCCTCCTCTCCGAGACCCTAGAGGGAGCGCGCTACCTAGGCGCCCACCGCGTGGCCAACTTGGACCAGGTCTTCCGCAAGATCTTCGAGGCCTTGACCCGGGCGGGCGCCGGCCCCGAAACCGTGCTCCGAGAGCTGAAGGGGCGGGTCGAGGACATCCGGCCGGAGAAAACCGCAGCCGTCGGTGACGACGACGTCGATGCCGTTCGCATCATGACCGTTCACATGTCCAAGGGGCTCGACTTCGGGCACCTCTACCTGCCGGATCTCCACCGCGTCGGCAGGGACGGAGGAAGCGACGGGACCCGCGTCGTGGTAACGGACGAGGGGCAAGAGGCGAGCCTGATGGGGATGCCCTCGGCGCGCTGGGGACGGGTCAAAGCTCACGAACGCGACATCCGCACAGCGGAATCTGTGCGGCTGCTCTACGTCGCGCTCACCCGAGCGAGAGACCGTCTCGTGATGCTCGGGCGGTGGAGTCATCCGGACAAGCTGGGAGACGGCGTTCCCAAGTCCATGATCGATCTGGTGGCTCGCCGACCGGGGACCTGGGACCCTCTCCTGAGACGCTGGATCACCGACCCGGAGGCCCCGCCGTTCGAGGACGACGAGCACGGCGTGCGATGGCGACTGCTTCCCGACACCCGCGGCCTGGAGCACGCCGACGTCGAGCGGCCCGACCACGAGCTCGACGTGCAGGGGATCGCTGCGCGGTCAGCGCAGTGGATCGCAGCCGCACCTGCCGCGGCGGCGCGCGCCGCCATCCCCAGGGTCAAGGCCGCGTCAAGTGCGTCTCACGAAGCGTTCTTGGACACCGCTCGAGACCGCAGCGAAGACGACAGGGACCCGGTGCCGGCGTCCCTCGAACCGTCAGAGACCCGTCGGTTCGCACGGGAAATCGGGACGGCCGTCCACGGCGTCCTCGAGGAGCTCGACCTCGATGGCGATCAGGACCAGGAGTGCGTGCGCGCGCTGCAGCGCATCCCACTGGAACTGGCGAACCTCGTACCCCCCGACGAACTCGAGCAAGCGACAGAGATGGCAAGGACGTTGGTCGCAAAACTCGCCGATTCCCAACTGATGGGGAAGCTGTTCGCGCTGAGCGACCACGTCGTCGGACGCGAGGTCCCCCTGCTACACAACGAGAAAGGAGACGGGCCGACCGTCGTCGGCGCGATCGACCTCCTGTACCGCGATCCCGGCTCGGGTGAATACGTCATCGCGGATTACAAGACGGACCGCGTCCCGGATGACGAGGGCCTGCAGTCCCGCGCCCGGACCTACCGCGCGCAAGGCGAGGCGTACATCCGGGCTGTTCAGGACGCCCTGGGACTCGAGAACCCGCCCCGCTTCGAGTTGTGGTTTCTGCATCACGACGAGGTCGTGGACGCCTGACCGGCGCGGTGCAGAGGAGTCTTCTCGGTGACCGAGTCTACAGCCTGCTTTCCTGGCGGAGGGTCTCCGACTGCCGGTTCGCCCAGGACTCCTCGACCAGCGCCGTAACGTCGAAGACGCGCTCGACCTCGTCGAGTTCATCGGAGTTTGAGCGCGTCGCGGGACTACGTGGCATGAGGTAGCTGCAGCAGTCGTCATGGGGCTCGATGGACGTGTCGAAAGTGCCGATGCGGCGGGCGACGTCGATGATCTTCGCCTTTCCCATGCCCACGAGGGGGCGGAGGACCGGGAGCGACGAGGCGGCTTCGACGGTCGCCATGTTCTCGACAGTCTGGCTTGCGACCTGGCCGAGCGCTTCGCCCGTAACGATGCACCCAGCCTTCGCCGCGGCGGCAGCATGAGCCGCGAGCCGCATCATGAACCTCCGATACAGGATCACCCGGTACTTCTGCGGCGCGCTGGTGACGATCGCCTGTTGGATCGGTTCGGCGAACGGGATCATGGTCAGCTCGAAGCTCGGCTGAAAACGTGCGAGGTGGCGCGCCAGATCCCGGACTTTCTCCTGGCTGCGCTGGTTCGTGTACGGCGCCGAGTGGAAATGCAGACCGGTGAGCCGCAGACCGCGCGTCATCATCATCCAGGCAGCGACGGGTGAATCGATGCCCCCGGACAGCAGCGCGATACCGCGGCCCGAGGCACCGGTCGGCAGACCACCCGGGCCTTCGTGTCTCTCCGTGCACACCAAGCCGCGACCATTGACGATCTCGATGCGCACCCAGAAGTCCGGGTCCACAAGGTCCACATCCCACGAACGCCGCTCGAGGACGTGAGCGCCCGCTCGGCGCTCGATCTCACCGGAACGCAGCGGGTAGGACTTATCCCCACGCTTGGCCCGGACCCCGAAGGTCCCCACCGCCTCCTGGGGGGGTAGCGAGTCCTCGATGGCCTGGAGAATCGCATCGAAGTCCTGCCCGGTCTCGCCTCCCTCCAGTACGTACCGGACGCCGGGAAGCAGGGTGACCCGGGCCGCCAGGGCGGGCAGCGGAAGCTCGGAGTCCTTCCCACGTACGAGTATGCGGCCGTAGAGCTTCTGCACGGACACCGGGCCAAGGTCACGGGTGATCTCCCGGACGCCCCTCACCAGGTGGTCCTCGAACGCGCCGCGGTTCCTCCCCTTCAGCGCGATCTCGTCGTAGTGGATAACCAGCGTCTTACGCAAATGACCTCCCTGAAAGGGCTTGCAGCCGTTTCGCGCAGCGAACCCGAGAACCCGCTCGACCTCCACGGGCCGAGGCCAGGGTAAGCCGCCCCCGTGGTCGACCGCGGGGTGATGGGTACCAGGGTGCCAGAAGCCTCGGGTACGTGTCATCGATCGGCGAGCCAGTCTATTGCTCGGGCCCCGTTCTCTCGGGTGTGGGGCCCCCCCCTCTTGTTGGGTAGTATGCCCCCGGCACACGCTGTTCGAGTGTCACGAACGCGACCGCGATCAGCGACCAGGACGTTGGTTTTTCCCCTTCCAGGTCCATCTTTCCAATGGACCTGGGGCGGGGACCAGGGATAGACTGCACCCACGCGGGAGTTCCGCGAAGGGACGGGAGGCGGCGCAGCAACCACGATCCTGGGGTCGAATGCCCCTTGCCCTGCATGGCAGACGCGGCGTAAGCCGTGCCCGCTGGCTTGGCGTCGCACGGGGGCGCACGTATCGCGTTCCTCCGCAAAACGGTGTCTCCCCCTATGAGTACGGTGACAAGTCGCAACAAAGAAGCTACGTCCGCAGTGGATGACACCACCCCGGACCTGGAACGGGCCCTCCGGCAAGGTGGTCCGAAAAAACGCGAATCCGACGCGTACCGGAAAGCGCCTAGCAAGAAGTCCTACGCCCCGGAGCCCAGCTCCGACGATCCGCTGGGGATCTACCTCAAGGATGTGGGCTCCCACGATCTGCTGGAGCCCGAAGAAGAGCACCTTCTTCTCGGCGACCTCATCTTCGCGCGCAACCGTTGGATCGCATCGTTTCTTGGCACCGAGCACGGGTTGCAGGCGGTGTGGAACGACCTCGAGCGCTGGAAGCACGAGGAGATGGCGGCGCGTTCACTGGTACCGGGACCGCCCAAGCCCAAGCCCGGGCGCGAGGACAGCGAAGACCACGTCAGTCGTCTGCACCGCATCTTCGCGCGTCACGTGGCCAAGCGTAAGCGCCGGCCGTTCCAGATCAGCCGACGCAACAACACGGACCGCCTGCTGGGTGTCCTGCTCTTCGTCGGTCTGCGTCCCGGCCCTTTGAAACGGTATCGCGAAGCCTCTATCGAGCAGGGTCCACCTGCGGTGGGCGAGGCTATCCGGCGTGAGCGTTTGCTGTTCGTGGCGGCACGTCGGCCCCTCATCGAGCGCAACCTGCGCCTGGTGCTGTCCGTCGCACGCAAGTTCGATGGCGGCCCCCTTGCGTACAGCGAACTGATCCAGGAAGGAAACCTCGGACTCATCCGTGCGACGGAGTCGTTCTCCGCTCGATTCGGCGTCCGCTTCTCCACCTACGCCTACCTCTGGATTCGTCAGGCCATCCTCCGCGCGCTCGAGGACAAGAGCCGCACGATCCGCCTGCCGGTGAACGTCACCCAGAGCCTTCGTAAGGTCGCAAAGGACGACCCCGAGGGCTTTGAAGACCCGGCGAGCATCAAGGACGAGACCAAGCGCAATCGCCTTACGGACATGCTCGCCAATCCGTCAGTGTCGCGTCCGGTGCTGTCTCTGGACTACGGTCCGGAGGACGAGAGCCGCCTCGGCGACCTCGTCGGCGACGGCAAGGCCCCCTCGCCGGACAACCCGGTCATCCGCGAGGACATCCGGGGCCTGGTCAAGGGCAGCCTGAAGTTCATCCCCGACCGGCACCGGCTGGTTCTGCGGCTACGCTTCGGCATCGACTGCGCGAAGCCCCACACGCTGGCCGAGATCGGCAAGATGCTGGGCGTCAGCGCGGAGCGGATCCGCCAGATCGAAGCGGCCGCTTTCGAACGGCTGCGCAAGGGCCCGGACGGTGGCATCCTGGAGGAGATGGTCAGCGACTAGTCGTCGGCCTCCGTTCCGGTCGCGGAGATCCCTTCATGGCGCCTAACCGTTCCGCGGTGGGGCGCCTTTCCTTTATGCTCAACCCATGCGCATCGCACTCGCATTGTTCATCATCTGCGCATCGGCAGCAGCCCAGGAGGCCGTCCGCACCGCGCGCTGGATGTGTTCGTCCGCGGCCATCGACGGCGCGACATTGCGGGACCAGGCGGGGCACCTCCACGCCACACTGAGCGGCCCCGTTCGAACCGGCGACGTGCACATCGCACTCGACGGGACACAGAATCGCCTCATCGTCGCGAGCAAGTTCGATTCGACGCGACTCCCGAAAACGACACTCACGCTCGAGGCGTGGGTTCGGGTCGATCTCTCGTTGGCTTGGGGCGGGCTCATCTGCTGCATCGAAGACAACGGCGCTGACGAGAACGGCTTCATCCTTGGATATCGCAACGCACAGTTCATGCTCGGCATCGCGACGCAGACGACCGGGAAGATGACGTACCTCACCGGCGAGACCCGGATACGCGAAGGGCGTTGGAACCACGTCGTCGGCACGTACGACGGCAAGACCATGCGCCTCTACGTGGATGGAAAACTGGACGCCAAGTCGACCGCGCAGTCGGGTCCGATCAAGTACAAGCCAACGCACACATTCGCCCTGGGCGGGTACCTCGACGTGAACGAGTACTACGGTCTCACGGGGCGAGTCCACGAGTTGAGGATCTCGAACAGATCCGCGACCGCCAGCGACATCCGTAGCCGCTGGCGCGCCACGCGCGGCAAGCTGAATGACGCCGTACCCAGCGTCGAGGCACCTGAGCCCGCGAGCACGGGGTGGCCGGGAGCCATGCGCGACGCACGTCGCAGCGGTGTCACGCCAGAAACCCTGAAGCTCCCGTTGAAGCGTGAATGGTCGCACCAACGTTCCCGCCCGCGGTCGGCCTGGCCGCCGCCCGCGAAGAGCAGCTTCTGGCAGCAACTGAAGGACATCAAGCCGCGCAACGTGTGGGATCACGCGTTCCATCCGGTCGCGGTCGAGGATGACGTGCTGTACGGGTCCTCGGAGCTCGACACCGTCCACTGTCTCGACGCGCGTTCCGGAGCACAGCGGTGGACCTTCCGCACAGGAGGCCCCGTACGGTTCGCTCCCCACGTCATCGGTAATCGGGTCTACGTCGGCAGCGATGATGGGTTCGTTTACTGCATCGATCGAGAGCGCGGTGGCCAGGTGTGGAAGCGACGGCTCGGCCCACAAGACCGGCTCATCCCCGGTAACGGACGGATGATCTCCCCTTGGCCTGTCCGCACCGGCATCGTCGCGGCAGACGGTGTCGTCTACGCCACATGCGGCCTCTTCCCTCGGGAGGGATGCTGGGCGGTGGCGTTGAGCGCCGACGACGGAGCGGAGATCTGGCGCGCGAAGGTGGATGCCTCGCCGCAGGGCTACCTGCTGCTGTCGCGGCGAGCGCTCTTCATCCCCACCGGCCGCGGGACTCCGTTCGCTCTCTCTCGCGACTCTGGCACAGCCCTGGGCACATTCGGCGGTCCCGGCGGCGCATACGCCCTCGTGGCAGGCGGGACGCTCGTCTCCGGACGTGGCAACAAGGGCGAACTCAGCATCTCTGACACATTCGGCAGGGATCAGCTGGCGCAGTTCGACGGCAACCGAATGGTCGTGACGCAGTCCATGTCGTATCTCCAGTCGGATACCCATCTCTCGGCGCTCGATCGCACGCGCTACCTGGAGCTGATCCGCGAGATCGCCCAGGCCAAAGCCGAACATGGGAATGCAAATGGCCGATATCGCGCCGTCACTGACGCTCTGGAGAAGAAGAAGCCTCTCAAGGGAGAAGACGGCAAGACGCTGACCAAGAGAGCCCTCAGCGCGGAGAAGGCCTCGCTGCGCAGACGCCTCCTCAAGCTCGGTGCGCGAATCGACGGACTCGACACCAAACTGGTCGCGTGCGTCCCGTGGAAGGTCGAAACTCAGCACGGAGACGCACTTGTCCTGGCAGGCAAGACGTTGTTCGCCGGCGGTGAGGGCGAGATCGCTGCGTACGACGCCAAGACCGGCAAGAAGCGGTGGTCGCGCGCTGTCGAGGGCAAGGCGTTAGCGCTCGCCGTCTCCAACGGGCGCCTCATCGTCGGTACGTCCGAGGGCCGGATCATCGCCTTCGGGCGGGGCCAGGGACGCCCGCCGGATCATCAACCGGTCACCCACGCCAACCAGGACAACCCCTGGCTCTCCACCCCGGGCATCACCCTGGTCATCGACCCACCGGAGCCCATTCCGCTCGGCCCCGTCGACCGGCGGGTCGAGTCGATCACGAGCGCCGATCTCTCACGACTGCCTGATCGGTTCGCGAACGCCGTGGTGATCCCGAACGCGAGCGGGCTCACGGACGAGGTCAAACGGGTGGTGCGGCCCTGGGGGGGGGCGGTCTTCGTCGCGAACAGCCATGAACCCATCTGGACCCGCGGCCCGCTCGAGGGTGCCGGGTCGTGGACTCACATCTACGCCAACCCGGCCAACACCGCTTGCAGTGACGACACGCTCGTCGGTGCCGATCTCAAACTCCAGTGGTTCGGGGGCCCGGGTCCGAACCCGATCATCGATCGCCACCTGAGAACAACGCCCCCGCTGTTCCGTGAGGGGCGGCTGTTCATCCCCGGACACGATCGCATCATCGCCGTCGATGGCTGCAACGGTGCGGTGTTGTGGGAGCGTGAAGTCCCCGGCCTCTCGCGAACCGGCGCTCCGTATGACGGCGGCCACATGGCCGTTGGCAAGGATCTACTGTGGATCGCCGACGGTC
>JABSRK010000249.1 GCA_013213915.1 Planctomycetota bacterium | reverse complement strand
GCAGGGCCATACCCGCGAGCGCGCACGCCGCCGCGACCAGACGAGGAGCGCCGGTCAAGAGAATGCGCAGGAGCAGCCGCCGCGACAGCGCCTGCAAGCGGGCAATTACCGACCTCAACTCCATATCTCTCCTGACGTTTCGGATGCACCCCGGTTCCGGAAACCCGGGCAGCGGGCTGGTCCGGGAGGAGGCGCGCTCCCTCCCGTCGCCGCCGCCGATTGCCGGCTTGGATGCTCGGATGCTTCAACTTCCGGCGGGAACTGATTATACGGCGGCCGAGGCCGGTTGGAGGACAGTTGAATTCGTGATTCAAGAGCACGCCAGTTTTCAGGCCAGGTCATCCCCCGGCTCGTGGCCCTGGGCTCTTGCCTGGCAGCGTCAATGCAAGACGAGAACATCGATGAGCCGCCTTCCGCTGGACGGAGGCCGATTCCTGCGTTCGTTCCCGCGAATCGACGACGTGTGGCAACCCCTCGTTTTGGGCGATCGGATCGATTTGACCCGAAGCGGCTCAGTCGATCATCGGTAGGTTCAGCCCGTGCTCACGGGCGCAGTTCCTGGCGATGTCGTAGCCCGCGTCGGCGTGTCGCATGACGCCGGTGGCGGGGTCGTTCCACAGGACGCGTTCGATGCGCTTCGCCGCGGCGTCAGTTCCATCGCAGACGATCACGAGCCCCGCGTGTTGGGAGAACCCCATGCCAACGCCGCCGCCGTGGTGAAACGAGACCCAGGTGGCTCCGGACGCGGTATTGAGGAGGGCGTTCAACAGCGGCCAATCGGAGACGGCATCCGAATGGTCCTTCATGGATTCGGTCTCCCTGTTCGGGCTCGCGACCGAGCCGGAGTCCAGGTGATCGCGACCAATGACAACAGGAGCTTTCAGGCGGCCGTCCCTCACCATCTCGTTGAATGCCAGGCCGAGGCGGTGACGGTCGCCAAGTCCGACCCAGCAGATACGCGACGGGAGACCCTGGAACTGGATCCGCTTCTGGGCCATGTCGAGCCAGCGGTGGAGGTGCTGGTCGTGCGGAACGAGCTCCTTCACGACCGCGTCCGTAGCGTGGATGTCCGCGGGATCACCCGACAGGGCAACCCAGCGAAACGGGCCCACGCCGCGACAGAACAGCGGGCGGATGTATGCGGGCACGAATCCGGGGAAGGCGAAGGCGTTCTCGAGGCCAGCTTCCTTCGCGACCTGGCGGATGTTGTTCCCGTAGTCGAACGTCGGGACGCCGCGATTGTGATACGCGAGCATGGCCTCGACGTGCGTCCGCATGGACGCTCGCGCGGCGGTCTCGACGGACGCTGGGTCGGAGGTGCGCCTGACGTCCCACTGCTCGAGTGTCCAACCCGCGGGGAGGTAGCCGTTCACCGGATCGTGGGCCGATGTCTGATCCGTGACGGCGTCAGGACGAACACCCCGCTTGACGAGTTCGGGGAGGATCTCTGCGGCGTTGCCAAGAAGGCCCACGGAGACCGCTTCGCCGCTTTCTCGCGCAGCGTCGATCCACCGGAGCGCCTCATCGAGGCTCGCGGTGGATTTGTCGAGGTAGGCCGTGTCGAGGCGCTTCTGGATGCGGTCAGGACGGCACTCGATGGCGAGCATGGAAGCGCCCGCCATGGTCGCTGCCAAGGGCTGGGCACCGCCCATCCCACCGAGTCCCGCGGTCAGGATCCACTTTCCGGTCAGATCGCCTCCAAAGTGCTGGCGCCCCATCTCCACGAAGGTTTCGTAGGTCCCCTGGACGATCCCTTGACTGCCGATGTAGATCCACGACCCGGCGGTCATCTGCCCGTACATCATCAGGCCCTGACGATCGAGTTCGTTGAAGTGCTCCCACGTCGCCCAGTGCGGGACCAGGTTCGAGTTCGCGATGAGCACCCGGGGCGCGTCTACGTGCGTCCTGAAGACGCCGACCGGCTTGCCGGATTGCACGAGCAGTGTCTCGTCCTCTCCGAGCTCCTTCAGGGTCGAGCAGATCTTCTCGAAGCACTCCCACGATCGCGCGGCGCGTCCGATGCCTCCGTACACGACCAGGTCATCGGGCCGCTCCGCTACTTCGGGGTCCAGGTTGTTCTGGATCATCCGCAGCGGCGCTTCCGTAAGCCAGGAGCGGGCGGAGATCTCGGTGCCGCGCGGCGCGCGGACGGGTCGGGGACCAGACATGCAATAACCTACCGGTGGAAGATGGGGAGGTACTGGTTGGGGATCTGCAGGATGATGCACGCCACCGCCGTCGAGAACGCGGCGCCGGGGCCTGTGTTATTGGCCCATGAGCCGTTCGGTAGCTGCTGGGAGAGGAGGTCCTCGGCGATGCGCGGCCAGTACCAGTCCCACAGGTGCTTGCTGGTCTTATCGTCGGAGCAGAGGAAGAAGACCTGGGAGGCGTAGTAGTGGCCGTAAAAGTAGTAATAGTGCCGCGCGTGAAGGCGGTTGAAACGGGGCATGGTCGCCTTGAGGTAATCGATCCCGGCGCGGATCAACTCGTTGTCGTAGACACCGGCGTGGTTCAGGGTCGCGATGCCGGCTGCGGTGAGCGCAAAGGAAGTGCGTGAATTCGGCTCGAGCTTGTACTTGAAGCCTCCGAAGTTCGAGCGATTCCGGTTCTTGTACGCCGACCGTTCGACGTAATCGTACGCGCGATCGATCGTTCGTTTCGGGACGCGGATGCCGACGTTGCGCGCCGCGCGAAGCGCCATGATCTGGCAGACCGTGATCGACATGTCCGCTTTGTCGGAGTAGGGCCGATAGCGCCAGCTGCCGAGTTTGTTCTGCGATTTGACGATCAGGTCGATGGCGAGCTGGAGCTTCTCTTTGACATCGGCGCGGTGGGTCATCCCGTAGATCTCGGCGAGCAACAGCGTCGCGAATGCGTGGCTGTACATTCGCGTGTCGTGGCCCGTGATGTAGCCGAGGTTGGGGTCAACGCTACGCAGGACGTAATCGACGCCTCTCTCGACGACGGGGCCGTGGAACCCTCGTTCGGGGAAATGGCCGCCGGCGAGAAACGCCATCAGGCAAAGCCCGCTGACGCCGACGTGGGGCTTCTGCGACGCAGTGCGGACGTATGAGTCGCCGCGCTTGTACCCGACGTCCTGAATCCAGCCACCGGTTTTCGGATCCTGATTCTGCCTCAGCCACCGCAGACCCCGCTCCACGGCCGCGCGGACCTGCGCCGGTCGCGGGTCCTCCGCTTGGATCGTCCGCGTTGCTGGCTGAACGGACGCCGCCAGGCTCAGGGCCTCCCATGCGATGGCACCTCCGACCGCGACGGAGAGCAACAGGGCGGTCGTGGCAATGGGCCTACGCATCAGCGGTGGAAGATGGGGAGGTACTCGTTCGGTACTTGCAGGATGACGGTAGCGACGGCGGTTGAGAACGCCTTGCCGGGACCCGGCGAGTTGCGCCACGACCCGTCTGGGTCCTGGCCCTTGAGCAATTCGTCGGTGATGCGGGTCCAGTACCACTTCCAGAGCGCACGGTCCTCGTCTCCGGCGAAGAAGAACACCTGAGCCGCGTAATAGTGCCCGTACCAGTAGAAGAAGTGCCACTTGTAGTGGCGGTACTGTCTGGGCATCTCTCCGCGCAGGTACGAGATGCCAGCCTTGATGAGCTCGTGGTCATAGATGCCCGTGTGGTTGAGGGTCGCCACTCCGGCTGCGGTGAGCGCGAACGAGGTACGGGAGCGGGTTTTTTCCTGGTACTTGAACCCGCCGTAGTCGCGCGAGGTGCGGCTCTTGTAGGCGGAGCGCACGACGTAGTCGTAGGCGCGATCGATGGTTGTCTTCGGCACGCGGATGCCGATGTTACGAGCAGCACGGAGCGCCATGATCTGGCACACCGTGATCGACATGTCGGACTCCGGCGAGAATGGGTTGTACCGCCAGCTTCCGTACTTGTTCTGAGACTTGACCGTGAGGTCCACGGCGAGCTGCAGCTTCTCCTTGACGTCTTCGCGGTGCGTCATGCCGAATATCTCGGCAAGGAACAGCGTCGCGTAGGCGTGGCTGTACATGCGCGTTCCGTGAAGTGACACGTATCCCGAGTGCTTGTCCACCGCGCTCAAGATGAAGTCGGTGCCGCGCTGCACGACCTCGCC
Source organism: Planctomycetota bacterium (assembly GCA_013213915.1). Taxonomy (GTDB): domain Bacteria; phylum Planctomycetota. Next base: position 1,410 of record JABSRK010000249.1, on the reverse strand, counting down.
GTGACGGCCGCGGCCGGGGAGATGTCCGCCCGAGAGGAACGCCATGAGCGCGAGCGCGCTCACGCCGACGTGTGGTTTGGCGTGCGCGGTGCGCTGGTAATCGCTGTTGAATTTGAAACCAACGTCCTGGACCCAGCCGCCTGACGCGGGATCCTGAGACCGGCGCAGGTACTCGAGGCCGCGTTCCACGGCGGCCTTGACGCGGTTTGAACTGGGCCCTTGCGGAGAGGGTAGGCCCCCGACCAATGGGCGGCTGACGACCGCAGCAGGAGCCGGATCGTTCCCGTGGTCAAGGGCGACACCGGCGACGACACCGCCCCCCAGCAGGGCCGCGAGCAGAAGAGGCAGCTTGGCGGATCTCATCATGGGAGCCTCTATTTGATCCAACCTTTGAGTTCCGTTCCAGTGCTGAGCACCAGGGTTTTGTCTCGGACCACCATTCCAGGGGAATCGGCGACGGTTGTGTCCCGGGTCAGCTCGACCAGATCATCGACCCGGCCGGTCGCGGCATTGATGAAGTACAGCTCCGGAGCGCTGCCGCGCCCCGTCCGGATGCGTCGAGGAGCGCTCTTGCGAACCAGTATCCAGTCCTTCGTCGGGTACGCCCACAGTCGGATGCTGGAGCCCGAGAACTCGGTGGTCGACCACGGACTCGTGCCCTTGCGCATGTCGTACGCGCGGATCTTCTGGGCGATCCCCGTTCCGGTTTTCACTGAGGCCATGATCCCGAGGTACAGGCGGTCGCCCGAAATGATGGCGTCGATGCTGAACTCGTTCGCTTCGAGCTGGCCGACGAACCGAGGTTCACCATTTTCGAGGTCGAGCACGATGACCTTGTGGTGGCTTCTCGCGCCTCCGCGTGAGGGTGTCGTTGCGGCGCGTAACTCGAATGCGAAGTACCTGTTCGTGAGCAGCAGGGGAATGAAGTTACCGCGTCCAGCTTCGAAATCCCAAGCGTCGTGGCCACTGCGGGGGTCGCGAGCGACGATTCGCACGAGCTCGTTGGCGGAACGCTCCGAGCCGAACGACAGGACGACCGTGTCCTGTTTCGTCAGGAACGGCTCCTGTCCGTCGCGCTGGAATTGCAACGTCGACCCGACTTTCTCGCCCGTGTATCCGTCGAAGCACGTCGCCTTGCGCTGACGGGGGGTGCGAACGAGCAGCCACGATGGGCTCACGCTGAAGGTGCCGTCGTAGAACCCGCGCATCGCGAAGCTCTGCACCTCTGCGCCGGACGTTCCGTCGAGACCCTTGACGAGGAGTCCCCCCTGTGCCACCGAACGGATGAGCAGGTACACCTTTCCGTGTCCGCCGATGAGGTCACGCAGGTCGCCCGAGGCGGGTCGGGTGCGCCAGCGTTCGGCGCCGGTCTAGGGGTCGAGGGCGACGACGTCGCCGTCGAGCGCAACG
>JABSRK010000248.1 GCA_013213915.1 Planctomycetota bacterium | reverse complement strand
CAACGTCGCTTCCGTGTACACCCATCCCTTGTCCAAGGGCGGAAGTTCCGGCGGTCACTACGGTGGCAACGCTGAAACCTACATGAATGTCGGTGAAGCCATGGGTAAAGCCATGACGGAACTCTTGGGGAAATCCAAATGAACCGAGCGCCTCGCCTGGTCTTGAGTTTGATCCTTGGCGGGGGCTCATAATCAGGATCGCGAAAAGACAACGTAAATGGGAAGCCCCGTCCATCTTTTTGACTGGATTCGGCTCCGCAAAACTCACCTCCGGCACCGATCTTTCCTACAGCCTTACCTGGGAAAACGGGGGCAGTTCTTCCACCCACGGTTTTGCGGCCTACAACGAAGCGACCGGCGTCATCGATGGTCAGGCCAACCCGGCGCGCAGTGACGTCTGGGGCAACGGCAAGGTAGCACGGTTCAACGGGTTCGGACTGATGCTCCATGATGACGACCCGTTTGACCAGGACAACAATGATACGACCCCTGATTCGGGGACGATTCGCATCTCCAACTTTGTTGTCGACCATTCCACGAATGAACATCCGCCATTCCAGATCATCGAAGTTATCAAGGGAGGTGTCGGGAACATCGTCCGGTGGGAGGCGGTCAATGGTGAAACCTATTCCCTGTGGTCAAGTTTCGACCTTGAGGACTGGTCCGAATTGAGCGATTCGATCATAGCGACCAGCGAAGTCGGCGAGTTTACCGATACGGCCTTCGCAGGCGCACAGTCTATCTACTACCAGGTGCGCTGGGACCCGGAAAACCAATAGGGTGGGAGTGGAGCCGGCTCCGGTGAGGCAGGCGGCACGACGTGAACTGGTAACCGGAGGGATCGTTTCACGGGCAAGATCGCTTTTTTGGCCCGTCCCGGGATTTTTACGATTACGGCCGGGTGATCCGTAAGGTAGAGGTTTGTGCTGGCTGCAATCGTGAACAAACCGAAGCCTGACAGGAATCTCATTCTCTTTCTCCGCCTTGGCGCTCTCTTCTGTTTTGCCGGCTGGACCTGGGGGCATTTCTACTGGGAAGGACCTTGTGGAATTCTTCTCTGGCAGGACACAACCTACGCTCTTGCGGAAAGACTTGGCGTCAGCGGGGAAACCTTTGTCGGCACGGGTGCGAATGATGGCCTGGTCCAGAAGTGGATCGCCTGGAGCGGTTGGTTCTATCTCGGATGTACAGTCCTTTCCATCACGGTGCGCAGGAAATCGTGGATCCAGATGGTGGCGCTGGTGGGTGGCAGCGGTCTGCTCGTCATCGTGGCCTACGCCCACTACCTCGCCGCCCAGCGCCAACTCCCGATGTTCATGGAGTATGGTGGCCAGATCCTCAGCCCGGTAATCCTGGTCATGGCGCTCGCGCTAGGGGTGCGCCATCGAGTCACCGTTGTCACTGCCATTGTTGCGCTCATCATCACCTTTGCCGGTCATGGCTGCTATGCGCTGGGCCTTTGGCCCGTCCCTGCGAATTTCTCTGCCATGACCTCGGTCATTCTCCAGGTCGAGCACGAAACAGCGATCGGCATTCTCCGGGCCGTCGGCATTCTCGACTTCGTGATCTGCATCGGGATCTTCGTTCCCTCCCTGCGTCGCGCCTGCGCCCTCTACGCTGTTGCCTGGGGATTTCTGACCGCCATCGCCCGCCCGGTCGCTGGCATGTCCCTGGGCCTGATCTATTGGGGTGCCGATTATTTTATCCACGAAGCAGTGCTCCGCGCCCCGCATTTTCTGATCCCTCTTTATCTCTTTGTCCTTTGGCGTTCGCCGCGGCAGGTTGAAACCCTTGCGTCACCCCCCGATTCCACGCCAGAGTCGGCGAACGCCGCGAGTAAGCAACCAAGTGATCCTGCCGGTTAACCGACAATACCAAAAGCTACCCATGAAGCTCCAGAAATGGCTCATCATCTGTGGCGCCGCTCTTTTCATTGCCGGCGTCGCGGTCTCCCAGCAGAAGAATCAAAGGAAGAAGGGTCGCGCCGTCCTGGCCATCCCGGAAGTAGCAAAGAAGGATCTCATTTGTTTTGCGCTCTACACCGTGCACGACAAAACCCTCAAGCTCACCGCCCAGCTCTATCCCCTTGCCGCAGGCGACAGCAGGACGGTTCGCCTGGAGATCGAAAAAGGCGGCCAATGGATTGAAGTGGCGAGGACCACCGCCATTGAGCAAGGCTGGACGGCCCCCTTCCGCGTCGAAAACTGGGATGACTCCAGGGCGCATCACTACCGCGTCGTGCATGGTGCCGGATCTGTCTACAAGGGCCTCATCCGCAGGAACCCGGTCGACAAGGACGAAATTATCGTGGCGAGTTTTACCGGGAACTCCATCCACCCGGCGCACGGCGGCGACATCTCCCGGCAGGACATCATCAACAACATCAAAAAGGTCGACGCTGATGTTCTGTTCTTCTCGGGCGACCAGGTCTACGACCATCACAAGCACTATGCTGCCTGGCTCAAGTTCGGCCGCGACTTTGGCGAAATTATCAAGGACCGGCCGACCCTCTGCCTGCCCGATGACCATGATGCGGGCCAGCCGAACCTCTGGGGCGAAAGCGGCAAGGTTTCAACCCTCGGCGGCGCTTCCGACGGCGGCTACTCCCGGCCCGGGGTCTACGTCCAGGAGGTTGAACGCGCACAGACCAGCCACCTCCCCGATCCCACCGATCCCCACAAGATCGGCCAGGGTATAGGGGTCTGGTTCACCAACCTGAACTGGGGCAAGGTCGATTTTGCCATCCTTGAAGACCGCAAATTCAAGACGGGTCCGGCCGGTCGTGTTCCCAAGCAGGGCCCGCGCCCGGACCATATCCGCAACCCCGAGTACGATCCTGCCAGCGTCGACGTCGAAGGTGCCGTCCTCCTCGGGCAACGCCAGCTCAAGTTCCTCGACAAGTGGGCGCAGGACTGGCGGCACGCCGACATGAAGGTGGCCCTCTCGGCGACCATCTTCTGCGGGGGAGCACATATCCATGGCGGGGCCAACGGGCGGCTCCATGCCGACATGGATTCCAACGGCTGGCCCCAGACCGGCCGTCACCGCGCACTGGCGGCTCTCCGCAAGGGCTTTGCCTTTCACTGCGCCGGCGACCAGCACCTCGGCACCATCTTTCACCATGGCCTGGATGAGTACCGCGACGCCATCTGGTCCTTCTGTGTCCCCTCCATCGCCAACCTCTACCTGCTGTGGTGGGAGCCCCTTGAACCCGGGGCAAACCGGGAGCCCGGCGCGCCCGGATACACCGGCGACCACCTCGACGGTTTCCACAACAAGGTCACCAACTATGCCGCTGCCAACCCCGCGAAGAAACCCGCCGGGAATATCCTCAATACGCGCTCAGCCGGATTCGGGATCGTGCGTCTGAATACAAAGAAGCGCGAGATCACGATGGAATGCTGGCCACGTAATGTGGACATTACCAACCCTGCCACCAGGCAGTATCCCGGCTGGCCCCGCACCATCTCCCAGTATGACAATTATGCTCCTCCCTCCTGGGGAACGCTCGGCGAACTGACCTTTGATGTGGAAGATCCCGTGGTCCAACTGATCGATGCAACCACCAGGGAGGTTCTCTATACGGTGCGGGCCAACGGAAAAACGTTCACTCCGGGTGCGCCCAAGGGCAAGGCCTTCATCGTCAAGGCCGGCAAGCACGCGCCCGCCACCGTTATCTCACAAAAGGCTCAGGTTGGCAGCGCGCCCCACAGCGTTACCCTCAAGTGACCTTTCCGGAAGCCGGGTCCGATCATTGAGCCCGTGGACCGGACTCATCCGGTCGCGATGGGCTCGACGCGGACCGGGCAGACCTTGAGCTCCGCCGTGTGTGTCGTCGGGTCGTAGCCCGATCCGGTCAGGGCGTTCACGGGGGTGTCCTTGAAGCTGAAGCTCGCGAAGACCGTTCCCGGGGGAGACTTGGTCGTCGCCTTCACGATGATGTCGACGGTGCCCCGAGGACTCGTCATGCGACAAGCTTCGCCGTCGGTGAGACCGAGGCGGGTGACGTCGTGGGGATGGATCTCAAGAGATTCACCCGGAAGGAAGTAATCCATCCCGCCCGCGCGACCGGTCTGGGTATGGGTGTGGTAGCTCTGCAAGCGACGTCCCGTGGTGAGCCACAGGGGATACTCGTCGTTGATGGTCTCGGCTGGATCCCGGTAGGTGGTGCACGAGAAGATACCGAGACCGTTTTCGAAAACGTTTTCGTGCAGGCGTGGCGTCCCGGGATGGTCCTTGGTGGGCACCGGCCAGTGATACTCGCTGTTCTCGATGCGGTCCCAATCGAGGCCGTTGTACAGCGGCGAGACCTGACACAGCTCGTTGAACACATCCTCCGCCGATTCGTATTCGAAGCCCTCAAAGCCGAGCCGTTTCGCGATCTGGCTGACGATCCACCAGTCCGGCATGGCCTCGCCCTGGGCGGGAACGGCGGCGCGGAGCCGCTGGACACGTCGCTCGGTGTTCGTGCAGACGCCGTCGGTCTCCGCCCACGCGGTCGCCGGCAGGACCACGTGCGCCAGCTTGGCGGTCTCGGTGAGGAAGAGGTCAATGACGATAAGGTGGTCCAGGCTCTCCAGGGCGTGCTGGCAGTGGGCGCGATCGGGATCGCTCAGGAGCGTATTCTCTCCGTTGATCACCATTCCAAAGACGCTCTCCCCGCACCGTTCGAGGGCGGTGACCTTGGTCATGCCGCGTTCGAGGTCGACCCTGGTTCCCCACAGGCGTTCGAATTTGTCCTGATGGGCGGGATCATCGACCGGTTGGAAGCCGGGGTAGTTGTTGGGGATGGCTCCACAGTCCCCGGCGCCCTGGATGTTGTTCTGCCCACGCATGGGGTTGATACCGGTGCCTTCCCGGCCAATGTGGCCGGTCATGAGCGCCAGGTTGCAGAGGCTCTTGACGTTGTCGACGCCGCAGATGTGCTCGGTGATACCAAGGGTGTAGTAGATGGCTCCCCGTTCAGCCAGGCCGTAGATCCGTGCCGCCGCTTCGATGTCCCCCGCGGGAACCTCACAGATTTCGGCGGCCCATTCGGGAGAGAAGTCCCGGACGTGTTCGATGAACTCCTCGAGGCCGGTGGTGCGCTCCGCGGTGAAGGATTGGTTGACCAGGTCCTCGCGTGCGATGACGTGGGTCATGGCGAGGAGAAGGGCCGTGTCCGATCCGACCCGGATGGGCAGGTGCAGGTCCGCCCGCTTTGCCAGTTCGATCTGCCGCGGGTCGACGACGATCAGCTTTGCTCCGGCCGCCACCCCCTTCGTGATTCTCGTTGCAGCAACGGGGTGACACTCGGTCATGTTCGTCCCGATGCAGAAGAACACGTCGGGTTTGTCCATGTCCGCGAGGGGGTTCGACATGGCTCCGCGTCCGATGGTTGCCGCCAGACCGGCGACGGTGGGGGCGTGTCAGGCACGGGAGCAGTTGTCGATGTGGTTGAGCCCCCACCCCGCGCGCATGATCTTCTGCATCGTATAGGCGCCTTCGTGAGCTGCGCGGCCGGAGGCTACGGCGTAGAGCGCC
>JABSRK010000247.1 GCA_013213915.1 Planctomycetota bacterium | reverse complement strand
GTCGTCGATGATCCCGAGGGCGCGGCCAAGGCGTACGAAGAGCTCCAAGAACTCGGCGGTGGGTTGTGTGTGGTCAAGGCGCAAATCCACGCCGGAGGGCGCGGCAAGGGCGGCGGCGTGAAGCTTGTGCGGTCGGCTGACGAGGCGAAGGAAGCGGCCGCGGAGATTCTCGCCAGGCCGCTGATTACGCACCAGACCGGCCCCGAGGGCCAGCCCGTGAAGAAGCTGCTGGTCGAGGCCGGCAGCTCCATTGCGACCGAGCTCTATGTCGGGCTCGCGCTTGACCGGTCGGTTGGCGTACCGGTTCTGATGGCGTCTTCCGAGGGGGGCGTCGAGATCGAGGAGGTCGCGTCGAAGACGCCCGAGAAGATCCTCAAGGAGCCGGTCGACCCGATGATGGGGCTGTCGCCGTATCAGGCGCGCCGCCTTGCGAAGGGCATCGGCCTCGCTCCTGAGTTGTGGAATCAGGCGACGCTGTTCTTCCACGCCTTGTGTCGCGCGTATCTCGAACAGGATTGCAGCCTGGCCGAGGTCAATCCGCTGGTTGTCACGGACGACGGCCAACTCATCGCCCTCGACGCAAAGATGAACTTCGACGGCTCGGGGCTGTACCGGCATCCAGACCTCGTTGAACTGCGCGACCTTGACGAGGAGGACCCGACCGAGGTCGAGGCGGGCAATGCCGGGCTCAGCTACGTCAACCTCGACGGCAACATCGGCTGCCTCGTCAACGGGGCCGGCCTCGCCATGGCGACCATGGACCTCATCAAACTGCACGGGGGTGAGCCCGCGAACTTCCTCGACGTCGGCGGAGGTGCGGACAAGGACCAGGTCGCCGCGGCGTTCCGCATCATCCTCAAGGACCCCGCCGTGAAGGGTATCCTCGTGAACATCTTCGGCGGCATCCTCCGTTGCACGACGCTCGCCGACGGCATCGTCGCGGCGGCGAAGGAGATCGACATGGGCGTACCCCTGGTGGTGCGCCTGGAGGGGACCGAGGTGGAGGAAGGCCGCAAGACCCTCGAGGCGTCGGGCGTGGCCATCATCACGGCCACGGATATGACCGACGCAGCCAACAAGATCGTCGAAGCCGCGGGAGCCGCGTCATGAGCGTCCTCGTCAACAAGGACACCAAGGTCATCGTCCAGGGCATGGGTTCGGCCGGCCGCTTCCACGCTGGCCAGATGGTCGAGTATGGAACCCAAGTGGTTGGCGGCGTCCGGCCCGGCAAGGGCGGCCAGGAGGTCGCAGGCATCACCGTCTTCGACAGTGTGGCGGAGGCGAAGGAGGCGACGCAAGCGGATGCCAGCGTCATCTACGTGCCCGCGGCGGGCTGCCTGGACGCCATTCTCGAGGCCGACGCTGCGGGCCTGGCCCTGTGCGTCGTGATCACCGAGGGCATCCCGGCTGCCGACATGGTGAAGACCTTTCAGGCGCTGAAGCGCCGGGGCAGCACCATGCGGATCATCGGCCCCAACTGCCCGGGCATCATCACCCCGGGGGAGTGCAAGATCGGGATCATGCCTGGCTACATCCACAAGCCGGGCCGCGTTGGGGTTGTGTCTCGTTCTGGAACCCTGACTTATGAGGCTGTATGGCAGCTCACGGAGCGCGGCATCGGTCAGAGCACGTGTCTCGGAATCGGTGGCGACCCGCTCGTCGGCACGACCCACGTCGATGCCCTGCGCCTGTTCAACGACGACCCCGACACCGACGCCATCGTCATGATCGGGGAGATAGGGGGCACGGCGGAAGAGGAGGCGGCCGAGTTCATCGGTGCCCACGTCAAGAAGCCGGTGGCCGCGTTTATTGCTGGCCAGACTGCACCTCCAGGGAAGCGAATGGGCCACGCAGGTGCTATTATCTCGGGCGGTAGCGGGAAGGCAGCAGACAAGATCGCCGCTCTGGAGAAGGCCGGCGCGGCGGTCGCACGGAGCCCAGCCGACATCGCCGCGACCCTCGTCGAGGTGGCTGGGCTCTAAGCAGCAGGGCGGGTCCCACTGCGGACGGCCGCGGTCGTGCTCTTACGGAGGTAGGAGCCGAGGGGGGAGAGCGCTTGGCGGAACGCTGTGTTGACCCGAGGAATGGTGAGCGGGTCCTGGGTCTCGTGAAGGACGGGGTCTTTTATGAGGCCTTCCGCTCGGAGTCCGGGGAGATCGTGCTCGTTGACTCGGAGCAGGATCACCTGCCCGTCGTCTGCGAGTCGGTCAAGGGCATACGTGTCGCGCGCGTTGATTGCGGCGACAACTGTTACGTGTTCGATCCCCGCGTCCTGCGTACGACGTTGCGCGAGGTGCTCGAGTTCGCGCGAAAAGGGGCCGGGAACTTCGTCCTCGACATGTCGCGGATCAGCCTTGTCGCCGAGTCGCACCTCAACGCGCTGGAGCACGTGAACGCCTATCTTGCGGGTCGGAATCGACGCCTCGTCGTCATCACGGCATCTGCCGTCGTCACCCGCGGGATCCTCGCGGCAGTGCCGGCTCTAGAAGGACGCATCTTCTCGCGAGAAGAGAAAGCGCTGGCCTGCGCGGCAGGGTAGCGGTCCTTGCTACAATCCCCGCAGACCGCAGAGCCCCAGTTCTGCATCTGAAGCCGCGTCCAGGCGGGGCCCGTGCTTCGCGATCCCGGGGAGGGTGATATGGACCGTACGGCCGAGGGCGGGCGCTTCGTCGTTGAGGGCGGAGTTCCGATCACGGGAACGGTTGAACCTGCAGGCAACAAGAACGAGGCACTCCCTGCGCTGGCTGCGTGCCTCCTGTTGTCCGGCGAGACCGTGCTCGAGCGCATGCCGCGCATCCGCGACGCGCGGAGCATGATCGAGTTGCTCTCGCGCCTCGGAGTGAAGGTGGGTTACGAGGGCGAGCATGCGGTGTCGCTGGACGCCGCCGACCTTTCCGATCGCGATCCCGACCCATCGCTTGCCGCGTCCATCCGTGGGTCGTTCCTCATCGCACCGGCGCTCTTGCACCGTATGGGCAGGGCGATCCTGCCGCGTCCGGGTGGCGATCGGATCGGACGCCGCCGCGTGGACACACACCTGCTCGCGCTGAAGGCGCTAGGAGCCGACGTGGAGGTCACGTCATCCGAGTATCGCCTGCATTTGCAGAGCCGGTTTCGCGGGACCGACGTCTTCCTGGATGAGGCCAGCGTGATGGCGACGGAGAACGCGGTGATGGCGGCGGCCGTCGCCGAGGGTTCGACGCGCATCCTCAACGCGGCGTGTGAGCCGCACGTGCAGGGACTCTGCCGGTTGCTCATCGCCATGGGTGTGCGGATCGAAGGCGTCGGCACCAACTGCCTGGAGATCGAGGGGACCGATGATCTGCGTCCCGCTCGGCACGCCATCGCTCCCGACCACATCGAGATAGGGTCGTTCATCGCGCTCGCTGCGATGACGGGCGGCGAGTTGCGCATCCCGGATGTCATCGCTGACGACTTGCGGATGATCCGCATGGTGTTCGGTCGCCTGGGGGTCGATACGCAGTTCGATGGTGATGACCTGGTGATCCCGGGCGCCCAGGACCTCATCATTCAGGAGGATCTGCACGGGGCGGTGCCGAAGGTGGACGACGCGCCGTGGCCCGGTTTTCCGGCGGATCTCACGTCCATCGCGCTGGTGCTCGCGACGCAGGCGAGGGGCACGGTGCTCATCCACGAGAAGATGTTCGAGAGCCGCCTGTTCTTCGTCGATCGGCTCATCACGATGGGGGCTCGCGTTGTCTTGTGCGATCCGCATCGTGCTCTGGTGGTCGGACCGTCCGAGTTGCACGGCGCCGAGCTCGCTTCGCCGGACATTCGCGCCGGCATGGCGTTGCTCGCCGCAGCGCTGTGCGCTCAGGGGACGTCCCAGATCATGAACGCCCACCAGGTTGACCGCGGCTACGAGAACATCGACGGGCGCCTGCGTGCCCTCGGCGCGCAGATCCAGCGCAGGGACTGATCGCCATGGCACAACGAACGCCGCCGTCGCGCGAGCAGGTGCTCGAGATGGAGCGAAAGCTAGGGAGCCTCGCCATCGCCTTCCTCATCATCCTCGGCCTATGGCTGATCCTGTCTCCGGTCGCCCCCGAATACACGGGAGACGCGTGGCTCAAGAGGCTTCTCGGTGGTGGTGAAGGAGCCGTAGCCCAGTTCTTCGTCGGCTTCCTTTTCCTCTACTTCGCCGGCATCGTGCGCGAGAAGAACGAGGTGCGACAGTTGCTGAGGCGGCTGGTGAGCGGAGCCAAGGCTTCGGCGGCGGGGGAGGCCGAGCAGGCTCGGACCGCGGTCGAGCTCCTCATCAACGGTCTGGCAGCCGACCGTCCCGAGACGCGGGCCGCGGCCCTGGAGAACCTGCGGCGTCTCACAGCCCAGGATCTGGGCGAGGACCAGGGGGCCTGGCAGCGATGGTGGGAGGAGAACCGGGAGGGGTTCCGTCCCTGAGTCGGGGCCTTTCGTGCCCTTTGCTACACTGGGGAGCGACATGACCCGAGAAAAGGACCTTTCCTCATGACCACGATCTCCTATCTCGCCTTCTTCCTACCGGGGGGATCGGAAATCTGGGTCATCCTCCTCGTCGTTCTCATCCTGTTCGGCAGCAAGCTGCCGGGCGTCGCTCGCAACATCGGGCGCTCCTTCACCGAGTTCAAGAAGGGGGTGAAGGGCGGAGACGACGCTCCACCCGAGCCGCTCGCGGGGGCCACGCCCGATCAGATCGAGCAGGAGAATGCGGCCTCGGAGGAGAAGACCCCGGCATGACCGGCGCCTCCTCCGCGCCGGACGAGCATCCGCCGGCCGGACAGGTCGGACCCCATGGGAGCCACTACGCCGTCACCGTCCGGGTGGACGGCGAGTCCGTCCCCCTGAAGGCGTTCTTGCACGACCTCATCGGCGGGACCGTAACCGGGCTCTTGAAGGGCCTCCACAACGTCGCTGACGATCCCACCACGGTGGAGGTCGAGGTGCGGCGCACGTGAGAGTCGCACCGGCCTGGACCCTGGGCATCCTGGCCGGGGGGAAGAGTCGGCGTCTGGGCCGCGACAAGGCGACGGTTCCCTTCGAGGGCACGACGTTGTTGCAGTATGTGGGGCGTCGGCTGGCGCCGGAGGGAGTCCCTGTCATCGTCGCGACCCGTCCCGATGGCCCTGGACGAGATCTGGGCTACCCGTGGGTACCGGATGAGTTGCCTGGCGAAGGTCCGCTTTCGGGAGCAGCGGCGCTGTTGTGCGCCTGCGAGACGCCGTTCCTTCTCCTCGTTTCGTGCGACGCGCCGTTTCTGCCGTCCGACATGGG
>JABSRK010000246.1 GCA_013213915.1 Planctomycetota bacterium | reverse complement strand
GCTGGTCGCCCACGTCGTCCAGTCGGACCCGTTATACGACTTCACCGCGCCGGACGGAGTCGGGCACACCGTGTGGCGCGTGACCGACCACGCAGCGCTGACTCAGGCCTTCGCGGACGTCCCCTGCACCTATGTCGCCGACGGACATCACCGCAGCGCATCCGCCAGCCGCGCACGCGCCTCCATGCGTGACGGCAATCCGGCGCACGACGGATCCGAAGACTACAACCTGTTCCTCGCGGCGCTGTTCCCGGAATCCCAGCTACAGATCCTCGCGTACAACCGGGTGGTGCACGACCTGAACGGACTGACCGCCGCCGCCCTCCTCGACCGTATCAGCGCCGCCATGGCGATAGTCGAGGACGGGAACCCGGCGCCCGCGACGCGGGGCCAGTTCTCCATGTACCTGGACGGACGCTGGTATGGGCTGGAGGCACCCGCGTCTGCACTCGAGCAGGACGACCCGGTGGCGTCCCTCGACGCGGCTATCCTCCAAGACAGCATCCTCACCCCCGTGCTCGGAATCGAAGACCCACGCACGTCCGATCGGATCTCGTTCGTGGGTGGCATTCGGGGCACCGAGGAACTCGCACGGCGCGTCGATCAGCGGGGAACCGGCTGCGCGTTCACGCTCTTTCCCCTCGGGACCGACCAACTCATGGCGGTCGCCGATCAGGACCGCGTCCTGCCCCCGAAATCAACCTGGTTCGAGCCGAAGCTCCGCTCCGGGCTCATCGTCCATACGTTCTGAGGAAACGCCATGAAGGTCCTGGTCGCCGACAAGTTTCCCGCTGCTGGAATCGACGCCCTGGAGTCGGTCGGATGTACCGTCGTCTCCGACCCTGACCTGAAGGACGACGCGCTCATCGCCGCCCTGACGGACCAACAGCCGGTCGTCTTGATCGTACGCAGCACCCAGGTGCAGCAGCCACACCTGGAGGCGGCGCCGGCGCTGGCGCTGATCATCCGCGCTGGGGCGGGAGTCAACACCATCGACGTCGCCGCCGCCTCGGCCCGTGGCGTGTACGTCGCCAATTGCCCCGGCAAGAACTCCGTCGCCGTCGCTGAGCTTGCGTTTGCGCACATCCTGTCCCTCGACCGACGCCTCGTGGACGGCGCCACCGATCTCAAGAACGGTGTCTGGAACAAGAAGGGTTACCAGAAGGCGGAGGGGATCCTCGGACGCACCCTCGGCTTGCTCGGATTGGGCGGCATCGGACGCGAGATGATCCCCCGCGCTCACGCCTTCGGAATGGAGGTCGTCGCGTGGAGCCGCTCCCTGACCCCCGAACACGCGGAATCCCTCGGCGTGACCTACGCCGAGACGCCCATGGACGTCGCCCGTCGATGCGATGTGCTCAGCATTCACGTCGCCCTCAACGATCAGACGCGGGGGCTGGTCGATGCGGGGCTGATCGCCGCGCTCCCGGACGGCGCCTTCGTGATCAACACCTCACGTGGTGACGTGGTCGATCAACCAGCGCTGGTGGCCGCGATCAAGACGCGCGGATTCCGCGCCGGACTCGACGTGTTCCTTGACGAGCCCACTGCCGGCGCGGGCGAGCTCGATCCTGGTGTCTTCTCCCATGACGGCGTCCAGGGCAGCCACCACATCGGCGCCTCGACCACCCAGGCGCAAACGGCCGTCGCCGACGAAGTCGTTCGCATCGTCACGACGTTTCTCAACGAAGGAAGCGTCCTCAACTGCGTGAACCTCGCCGAATACGCCGATGCGACCCACCTTCTCGTCGTCCGCCACCGTGACGAGGTAGGCGTCCTGGCGGGGGTGCTGGACGGGTTGCGTGAGGCTGGCATCAACGTCCAGGAGATGGAGAACGTCTTGTTCAAGGGCGGCGACGCGGCCTGCGCCCGCATCCAGATCGATTGCGCACCCGACGGAGCGGCGCTCGAAACCATCCGAACCTCGTCGGAACACATCCTCGCCGTCGGGATCAACACCCTCTGAGCCATGGCCACCAGCGCGCCTCTCTTGCTCATCCCCACCGCGTCAGAGCGCGAGCATCTCAAGCACGTCGCCGGGCGACTCCCCGACGGCGCGGCGCTCTGCGGGCTCGGGCCCGTGGCTGCCGCTGCGCGGACGGCTGGGCTCTTGGCCTCCATACGGCCTCCCAGGGTCGTGCTGGTGGGGATCGCCGGGACGTTTGACGAAGATGCGTTCCCCATGGAGTCCGCCATATCATTTGGTCGTACGGCGATGGATTCGGGCGTACCGGGGTTGCCAGCCTGGCCGGGCGATGGCGCGACACCCGCCATCGACGGGCCCCTCGACCTGGCGGATGGTGTGGACGGCGCCCTGTTGCTCACCGTCCACCGTCCGTCCGACGGCCGGGACGAAGTCAACGCCCGGCAAGCGCGCTATCCGGACGCCGTAGGAGAAGACATGGAGGCGTGGGCCGTAGCCTTCGCTTGCGCGATGGCTGACGTTCCGCTCCAGGTCGCGCGCGGCGCGTCCAACGTGGTCGGCGACCGTGACCGCAGCAACTGGAGAATCGTGGAAGCTCTCGCCGCAGCGTGGGCCCTGGTGAAACCTCGATGGGACGCTGATTCGTGAGCCGCATCCGCCTCGGTATCTCCACCTGCCCGAACGACACCTTCGCATTTCACGGGATCCTGTCCGGGTCCGTCGACGCTCACGGCCTCGAGTTCGACATCAAGTTGATGGACGTGGAGGAGCTCAATCGCGGGCTCGCTACCGACACGTTCGACGTGGCGAAGGCAAGCTTCGCCACCGCGCTCCGCGCGGCGAGAGACTGGCTCGTCCTGCCCTCAGGATCGGCCCTGGGATTCGGCGTAGGGCCCGTATTGCTGTCGGCGACGGCGTCTATTCCAGTCCACCCCCGTGTCCTGCTGCCGGGCGAAGGGACCACCGCTGCCATGCTGTATGCGCTCCTGCGGCAAGATGTCGGCGAGATCCGCCACGCGGTGTTCAATCAGATCATGCCCGCGCTCGAGCGGGGTGACGCCGACCTCGGTGTCTGCATCCACGAAGGTCGATTCACGTACGCATCTCGCGGACTGCATCTCGTTGAAGATCTCGGTGAGCGATGGGAACAGGAGACCGGCGTTCCCCTGCCACTCGGGGGCATCCTGGCCCGCCGCAACCTCGGGCCCGACATCCTGGCTCGTGTCCAATCCGCCGTGCGCGCGTCCCTGCAACACGGGCTCGCGAACAGGGACAAGGCGTTGAGCACCATGCGTCGCCACGCCCAGGAACTGGACGACGCCGTCATCTGGTCCCACGTCGATCTCTACGTCAACGAGTGGACCCTCGACCTCGGCGATCGGGGGCGCGCCGCCCTGAACGTCCTGAGCAAGCGCGGACGGGAGGCCGGATTCGTCGCCGCCGACGTCCCACCGCTCCAGGTCCTCGGTTCGTGAGCGGACTCCGGCTCGCCTGACGCGGAGAGAGGACGGCGCCGGTAGACTCCTCCCCATGCCCGCCGAAAGCGCCCACATCAACCCGGACCACGTCTGGCCACTGCTCGCCGTGCTGCTGGGCGCCGCCGCCCTCGGTCTCTGGGGCGAACGCACGCGTTGGGGGTCGCGCGTCTCGGGCGCGGTGATCACCATTCTCGCGACCTTCGCCCTGTCCAATCTGGGGGTCATCCCGACCCAGGCCCCCGTCTACGATCTGGTCTCGGACTACCTGCTGCACCTCGCCATCCCCTTGCTTCTGCTGAAGGCCGACCTCCGCAGGATCTTCAGGGAAGCCGGGCCGACCATGATCGCTTTCCTCCTCGGCGCCGCAGGGACCGTCATCGGCGTGCTGATCGCCTTCTGGCTCATCCCCCTCGGCGAGCAGGGCCCCGGCCTCGCGGGCACGTTCTGCGCCACGTACGTCGGCGGCGGCATGAACTACAGCGCAACGGCCGAGTTTTTCGAGCTGTCGGAGAGCAACTTCGCCGCTGGCATGGCCGCCGACAACCTCGCGATGACGGCCTACTTCCTGCTGCTGTTCGCCCTGCCGTCCGTGGGGTTGTTGCGCCGATGCTATCCCGACCGACCGCTCACGGAGGCCGGCGCCCACTCGGAGGGCTACTGGGAAAGCCGCAAGGTCGCTCTCATGGATCTCGCCATCGCGCTCGCGATCTCGGCCACGGCCTGCTTCCTCGGCACCTGGCTGCAGGACTACACCGGGTATGCGGGAACCGCGATCCTGTTCACGACGGCCCTCGTCGTCGCCGCCGCGACGCTCTTTCCTCGACACCTGGGGGCCATCGAAGGTGCGGACACCGTAGGCACCTTCATGATGATGGTGTTCTTCGCCGTGATCGGCGCCGGCGCGAGCATCTGGCTGGTCGTCGAGAAAGGTCCCATGCTGCTGGTGTTCGCGGCACTCATCCTCGGCGTTCACCTGGTGTTCATCCTGATCGCCGGGAAACTTCTGCGGCTCGATCTGCGAGAAATCGTGGTGGCGTCGAACGCGAACATGGGTGGACCGACCAGCGCCGCCGCCATGGCCGTGTCACGGCGTTGGGACGGACTCGTCGTGCCGGCTGTCCTTTGCGGCACCCTCGGCTACGCCATCGCCACCTTCATGGGGACGGCAATCGGGCGCTGGCTCGCGTGACGTTGGGTTCCCATCTACCTCACAGGCTCGACACGTACCATCGATTGCAACCGTGATGCCCGGTGCGACCCATCGGCTCGCCAAGGGGTTCGAAGCCCGCGCTCTCGTACAGCCCACGCGCCTCGACCATGCGATCGTGAGTCTCGAGATAGCAGCGCTCAAAGCCCCGCTCCCGCGCCGCAGCGAGGCATCGATGAAGCAGATCGCGCCCGAAACCGAGCCCGCGCACTTCGGGCAAGAAGTACATCTTCTTGAGTTCGCATACCCCCGCCGGGCCGCCATCCAATGGCGCCACACCGGCACCGCCGACCACCTCCTCGCCTCGTGAAATGACGAGGAAGAACGCGCGCTCAGCGCTGTACGCCGCGGACATGCACGCCACCTCCTCATCGTGGACGGAGAAACCTGGGCCCGACGCGCCGTACTCCGCCATGACCTCCTGGATCACCCGCTCCATGCCTGCGTCGTCCTGACCGCGCAGCGGACGAACGGTGAACCGAGCCCGACGCGACGCGCGCTCAGACATATCCACCACAGGTTCTCGATTCCCCTCTGCCATGACCCGGTTCTTTCTACAACGAGAGCAGGGCGCCACGCAACGCCTGGCTCGCGCCCACCGACAAGCTGTCCGAGAAGCGCTAAGATCTCCCCCTGTACAGGGAGACCTCCGTGCAACCGTATCTCGATCTTCTGCGCCACGTCCGCGATCGCGGCACCGACAAGGGCGACCGCACGGGCACCGGCACACGCAGCGTCTTCGGCTACCAGATGCGCTTCGACCTCTCCGCGGGGTTCCCCGCGGTGACCACGAAGAAGCTCCATTTCCGGTCCATCGTCCACGAGCTCCTCTGGTTCCTGAAGGGCAGCACAAACATCGCCTACCTGCAAGAAAACGGGGTCCGCATCTGGAACGAGTGGGCCGACGAAAACGGCGACCTGGGCCCCGTGTATGGCGCCCAGTGGCGCTCCTGGCCAACACCCGATGGCGGACACATCGATCAGCTCGCCCACATCGTCAGCGAAATCCGAGACAACCCGAATTCACG
>JABSRK010000245.1 GCA_013213915.1 Planctomycetota bacterium | reverse complement strand
GTTCCACGACTTTGTTCAGGTGAGGCGTGCTGACCCGCTCCGCTGCCTGGTCGTGGAGGTCGAACGCGACATCCACCATCTCACGCAACCGCGTCCGGTCCTTCGCACTCACGAACACCACGGGGGCAAAGTGCCAGAGGGGTAATCGGGTCGCGAAGTACGTCAGGTATTTTTCGGTTTCGACGTGCTCAGCCAGATCCCACTTGTTGATCACCAGGACGCACGGCCTTCGCGCCGTCATCACCGCGTCGGCGATCTTCTTGTCGACCTGGGAGATCTCCTTGGTCGCATCGATGAGATGGAGGACCACATCCGCCCGCGTGATCGACTCGTGGGCACGGATCTGGCTGTAGTACTCGACCGAGTCCTGGAGCTTGCGGATCTTCCGGATCCCCGCCGTATCGATGGCCGTGAACTTCCGGTCGCCGAATGAAACCTGGACGTCGACGGCGTCCCGCGTCGTGCCGGGTATCTCGGAGACGATCACCCGCTCCTCCCCGGCGAGGGCGTTGAGCAAGGTGCTCTTGCCGGCGTTTCGTTGCCCGACGAAAGCAATACGCGTCTCGCCCTCCTCCGACGGCCGCTCGGCGTCCGTCCTGGGCGGCAACGCTTCGCAAACAGCACTCATGGCTGGGCCGATCCCCAGGACCTGCTGCGCTGAGACCGGAAACGGTGACCCCAGCCCGAAAGACTCAAAGATGTGCGCCTCGTGGACGAGTTGCTCTCCGTCAACTTTGTTGGCGATCACCACCGTGGGCTTGTTCTGCCGACGGAGAACATCGGCGACCGCCTCGTCCAGCGGGGTGATCCCATCCCGCACGTCCACCACGAACGCGATGACGTCGGATGAGGTCAGCGCGGCGTTGATCTGCATCTCGACCTCGTCATCGAGCGCATGGTCATCGACAATGCCGATCCCACCCATGTCGATCAGGATGAACGTGCGGTCCTCGTGGGCGACCTCGGTCTGAATACGGTCGCGCGTCACGCCGGGCTTGTCATGGACGATGGCAATCCGCCGTCCGGCGACGGCGTTGAGCAGCGAGGACTTGCCCACGTTGGGCCGACCGATGATCCCCACGACAGGCAACATCAGAGGACATCCAGCATCTTGTGAACCTGGGGAATCACGCGCACGTCACCGAGGTGCCGTGCGGCGACTTCCGCGAGCCGCAGACCGAGGTCGGGAGAGGGAGCTGACCGGACGCGCGCGAACGGGGTGCAAGGCTGCAGGACGAACGGTACATCCGACCGCACCTCGGCAACCGTTCTCGCCGCGACGTCGATCTCTTCATCCGGAGTTTCGGCAACGTAGACCAGCTTGACCCACGCCTCGGCCTCGCCGGACAGTTCGAGCATGCGTGCGTGCTCGGCGTAACGCGCGGGCTCTCCGGTCGCCGACGGCGCCTTCCAGTCGAGGCTGAGGATATCGACGCTCCCGCGCACGCGATCGTAAGCGTCGGGAAGATTGCCATCGGTCTCCAGAAGAACCCGGACACCGGCCGCGCGGAGCGTCGGGGCCAGCCCCTCGATCACCCATGGTTGCAGCAGAGGTTCGCCACCCGTCAGCGACGCGGCGCAGTGCGGTGCGCCGGCCAGCGCGGCGGCGACCCGACGGCACAATCGGTCCACGGGGATGGGGTTCTCCACGATCCCGAAATCGCCCCGCCCCGGCGTTCGCTCCAGACGCGCGTGAGCGTGGACGCCATGGCAGAGAGGCGTGTCGCAATACGCGCAGTGAACGTCACACTGCGCCAGCCGCACGAACAGGTGCCGCTCCCCCACTCGCGGACCCTCGCCCTGAATGGACGAGAACACCTCGAGCAGGTCGCACAGGCCCTGCTCCTCGCAGGCAACGAGACGCTCCGTGTGGAGGACCATAGTCTGGTGTCTTAACGCAAGGAGCCAGGGGCTTCAGCTTGCTGTTCCACGGACGGGTTCGGGGAGGACAGACCCCACGCTCGCGGGATCAGGCTTGGGCGGCCTCGCTGGCGGCTTCCTCAGCGAGCTCGCGGAGGAGCGTCACGCCCTTTTCGAGCACCGCATCGTCGAGGGCAAAGCTCACGCGAAAATGCGTCCGGGCATGGGAGAACGCCATCCCCGGAACGACGAGGAGGTTCTTGGCGATGCAGCGTTCGACGAACGCGTCGGCGTCCAGCCCACCGGGTACCCGTGGGAACAGATAGAAGGCACCGTCGGGGCGCACGACGTCCAGGACGTCCTTGAGACCCTCGTAGATGCGGTCGCGCTTCTGCCGGTACGCGTCCACATAGGGTTTCAGGTCGACCTCGAGCGCAGTCAACGCTGCGTACTGCAGCGGCGCTGGCGCGCACACGAACGAGACCTGCTGAAGCGCCCGCATCCGTTCGATGACGTCGTCCGGCCCGGCGGCGTACCCGAGACGCCAGCCCGGCATCCCGTACGTCTTGCCGAAGCCCCCGAGAAACAAGACCTGGTCGTAGTAGGACAGGATCGAGGGAACCGGACCGTCGTAGGCGAATGCGTCGTAGATCTCGTCCGTCACGATGACGAGGTCGTGGCGACGCGCAAACGCCGCACAGATCTTGAGCTCCTCGACGGACAGGACGTGTCCCGTCGGATTGGACGGTGAGTTGACCAGCAACAGGCGCACGTCTTCGCGCATGCCAGCTTCGAGCCGGTCCTCCGTGACCCGAAAGTCGGGATACGTGTCGTAACAGACGGGCTCCTTGCCCAGGAGCGCCCCAAGATTGCGATAACAGACGAAATACGGGTCCGGGATGAGCGCACGATCGCTTTCATCCAGCAGCGCGAGGAACCCGAGAGTCAGTCCGCCCGCGACACCCGCCGTCACCATGCTCGACTCGGGACGCTGGCCGGTGCGCCTCTGGATCACGTCGAGAACGGCCTCGTTCAGCGCCGGAATCCCCTGGGTGACGGTGTAGCGATTCCTGTCTTCGCGGATCGCCCGTACCGCGGCCTCCTTCACGGAATCCGGCACGGGGAAGTGGGGCTGACCGATGGAGAGGTCTACGGGGTCCGTCAGGCGCGCACCGAGATCGAACATCCTCCGAATACCGGATGCTTGGACCCGACTGGCCCTTTGACTGATGCGCATATCGAGAGAGGCGCGAGCCTGTTAGCGAGAAGAAGGACGACCGAGGCTACTCGGCTGGGGTCTCTTCGGTCACTTCCACGGCGTCGGTCTCTTCCTCTTCCACCTTCTTCTTCTTCTTGGCCTTCTTCGCCTTGAAGACCTTGGTCTTCGGCAGACCGATGACGGAGTCGCCCGGCTTGAGCCGGCCCTCTCGCGTCATGCGCTCGACCCGCTCGGCGCGGGTGAGTACGTTGCGGGCGCGGGTCAGTCCCGAGGCTGATCGCAGGCTCTTGTGGATGGACATGATGAAATCTTCCAGCGGCGCGACACTCTACCTCCTGACCTTGATGATCGTCGCGTAGGCGTCCTTGAACTGCCTCTTCCCGTCCAGCGTCAGGCGGCGGATCTGGCGGGTCGTGCTCTCGAGCGCCGACTTTGAGTCGGCTCTCCCTACATACACCACTACCGAACGGGTCTTCCTATGAGGGATCGCGCGCGCGTCCTTGTACCCTCTGGAATTCAGGAAGCCCTTCACTTCCTCCGCTCGCGTCTTCTCTCTGCTGATTTGCTCCGGAGATGCCCCGGACGCATAGCTCGCGGTGAACACCCGGACCGTGTAGTAGGTCTCCACTCGGGCGACCTGTTGCGCGTCCCGGGACCCCGTCGGTGAGCCGGCCCCTCCCACGAGGCTCTCCTTCGGTCCGGATACGGCCTGGGAGGAGAGAGTGGCGTCACTTTCGGGATCGTTCCCGCGAACCCAGCCAAAGTAATAAAGCGTCCCGCCCAGAACAACCGTCAGCAGACCGATCACGGCCGCAAGCTCATAGCTGACACGGAGTTCCTTCGCCGATCCCCGGGCCGCGCCCCTGCGCTCGGACGCCTTCTTCGAAGCCTGCCCCCGAGGTGTTGAGCCCCGCCCCTTCACGCGTGTCTGCGAACCGAATACCTCGTAGAGGATCGGCCGGTTCCGCTTCGCCATGGTCCGCCCTCGCCCAAGGGGTCCGGATAACTCGGGCACTGGCCCGTCGGCGCAAGCGCCGCCCCCACCACCAGTGGGGGGATGGCCCGGTCACGTCCCCATCATGCCGGGCGCTTCAAGAATCGGGTCACATGATGGGCCAGTTTCGTCCCGGGGTCAACGCCGGACAGGTGTCACCAGGTCGAGAGCATGCTCGACAGCGACCTCCATCGACCCGGAATCAGCCTCCCCGGTACCCGCAAGGCTCCAGGCGCAGCCGTGGTCCACCGACGTCCGAACGATGGGGAGCCCGAGGGTCACATTCACCGCACGGCCGAAAGCCAGTGCCTTCAGCGGCAACAGGCCCTGATCGTGATACATGGCCAGAACCGCATCGTGGGTGGGGCCCCGAGCCCGCATCATCGCTCCGAAATACCCGTCAGCTCCGAACGGACCCTCCACATCCAACCCCCGGTCGCACGCGGCCGCGACGGCAGGCGCGATGACGTCCACATCCTCGGTACCGAGAAGCCCGCCCTCCCCCGCATGGGGATTGAGGCCGAGCACGGCGATGCGCGGTCGGTCGACGGCGTAGCGTGCGTTCAACTCCTCGCTCACGACGGCGAGAATCGCCACCAGGTCGTCGATTCGCAACGCATCGGGGACGGCTCGCAGGGGCACGTGCACCGTCGCGAGGGCCACCCGCAGGGTGTCGGCAACGAACAGCATCACCGCCCGCGACGCCTCGCAGCGATCGCGTAGCCAGCCTGTGTGCCCGGTGAACGGAACGCCACCCATCGCGATGGCCTCCTTGCTGACGGGAGCCGTCACGAGCGCCCTTCCGGATCGAGCACGGACGCGTTCGAAACCGGCCCCCAAGAACGCCAACGCAGCCTTGCCTCCAGCCACGGACGGAGGCGGAGCGACGAGGGGCTCGTCGAGGGGCATGGGCAGGATGGCGAGGCCCGGCCGGGTTGCGGCCTCGGCCATCGGCAACCCGTCGTCGAACATCCCCGGATCGCCGACCAGGACGAACCCCGCGTCGGGATGCCGTGTAGCGACCGCGCGCGCGGCGCGGCGCGCGACCTCGGGACCGATCCCCTGGGGATCGCCGGCGGTGATCACGACCTCCCGAATCACGTGTTCACTCCAGCCTGCCGGGCCACAACCGGCGGAGCAGCAGATCGATCCCGAGCAGGATCAACAGCCACGGCAGCAAGACGGCTCCCCACTGTTCTTCCCGCACGGTGACCCGCTGGGGTACCTCAAGCGGAACGGGGACACCGGTTACGACGTGTCCGCCGAGCGCGGCGGCCCACGCCTCCAATCCCTCCAGATCGAGTCCACGCTCGGCGACCTCGGGAGGTGGCGGTACGGCAGCCAACCCTACATCCGATCCGTCGATGGGCTCGCTTCCGTCGGCCGTCACGACGCGGGCCACCAGCCCGGCGGCCCCGTCACGTGCGTCGAGCCGGACCCGCCACGTGTCGTCCTCGACGCGATCGACCGTCGCGTCGGGAACTCGACCGCGCTCGTCTACCACGGCGACGTTCAAACCCGCGGGCAATGTCCGCATCTCCCTGTCGAGGCCCGTCACGAGCCCGGAGCGACCACG
>JABSRK010000244.1 GCA_013213915.1 Planctomycetota bacterium | reverse complement strand
CCTGCCTGAACTTCCTGCCCCTTGGTTGCCTGTTCGGCAGCACCTGCAGCTTGCCGTCCGGTACGGCCATAGCCGGACGTACGCGGCGCACGCTACCGGCCGCGTTCGGGTCATCCTGCACCCTGCTGCCCGACGTGTCGGTCTATCCGTACTGAGTAGCCCCGAGGTCGACTCTCGCAGCGCGGCCCCCGCTTTCCGATGCCGTAGGGAAACTGCGCGGAGACGGCCTGCCCCCCCGGGCCAAAAGAAACGGGCGTTGGGAGAGTTATTCGCGAATATCCGCGCGGGGGGTGAACGAAGCAAAAAACAACGTCCTCATTCAAAAATAACGCCCTTATCCCACCGTAATCAACGCAAGCATATCGAGGTGACGGCGCTACGCCGCGCCCGGCCAGGACCCAACAGGGAGACCGACCATGAAGAACTTCAACCTCGCCCTTCTTCTCGCCTTGCTCGTCGTGACCACGTCGGCATCCGCCCAGGTCGCATACGTGCTCCGCACGTCCAGCTCCGTCGGGACGGAGGGCCACTACTTGCCGAGCGCCCAGTACCCCGCGGGTGCCAACTCCGGCAGCCCTTACGTCCCGACCCTGGCTCTCCCGCACTTCTTCGGGGGGGCTGTGCCTCCGGCGATCCTGTCCGGACAGGGGGGACACGCCATCGACCAGCAAACTGGCCGCATGATCTCGTCCGACGGCCTGCAGATCTGGGAGGAACCCCACCCCGGCTACCCCGCCACGTTCGCGCCGAACCCGCCAGTCCCGGCGCCGCTGATCACCACCGCCACCAGCCCCCTCATGGGTCTGAGCGCGGACAGCACCCACGGTGTGGTCTGGATGTGCGACGTCAACGGTTTCCAGCCGTTCACCTCCGCCTGGCCCCACACCGCAGTCGGCGGCGCGGTCACGCCAGGGTTCGCTCATAGCGGGTTCACCGGAATCGCTTTCGAAACCTCAACGGGGACGCTCTGGCTCAGTGGCAGCAACTTCAGCATCTACCACTGCACCGTCACCGGAGCCCCGATCGGCGCACAGCCCGTGAACACGCTGCCGACAAATCGACTGTATGGGATCGCCGTCAATTCGACCCGGGGACCTGGCTCCATCGCGCCCCCCGCCTGCTCAACCCAGAACCGTCGGTTCCGCATCATCACGACCGACGGCATCAATCTGTACGACGCGCTCTGGGACACCGGAATCGCCCTCGGCACCACCGGCGACGCTTACGGCCTCGCCTACAGTTCGGACGGACAGTACTCGTTCGGCGGCTCGCCCTGGGTGGGCTCCGGCGTCCTCCCCGCGATCCGCACTCCGGGACCGGTCATCAACATCGCGTCACTCCCCTGCCGTCTCGACGGCGCCATGCCGGGTGCCACCGCCTTCCTCTTGTACGGCGCCTGCCCGCTCCCCGTCCCGGTCGCTTGCGGCCTCGGCGCCGTGCGCGTATTTGACGGCTACGTCGCAGCGCCCATCAACGCGACCGGCAGCGCACAGCTGAGCATCCCCATCGCCGGCGCCCCGGCCGGCGTGCAGTTCACTCTCCAGTGGGCCTTCTCCGATCCGCTTCAACCCTGCGGCTGGGTCTTCACCGACGCCCTCACCTTGACGGTCGGTCTGCCGTAACGACTGTCTGCCTCACACGCCGCCCCACGCGCCCTCCGGGCGCACGGGTCGGCGTCTCCTTGTCAGCGTGCTGCGGACTCGCGGCACGCTTTAACGGTGAACGGGTCCATCCTGCATGGACTGGTTTCGGGGGCAAAGAACCCCCCGCCCCCGTCTCCTCTGCGCTACGCTGGAACGCATGGAAACGCGCAGCAGCATCCGCATCTGGCTGGTCGTGGTGGTCGCCGCTTGTTCTCCGGGGCAAGCCGCCGCGCAACCTGTCGGCCCCGACGTCATCATCGCAGGGCTGTTCTCCCCCATCTCGTTCGGGAGCAGCGGTGGCATCTCCGCATTCTCCGTCGGGACGGACGCCTGCAACATCGGCGACCACGTCCTGTGGTGGTTCGGCAGCAACAACGTCCACCCGGTCATCGCTCAGGCGGTCTACCGCGTCCACGACGGACGCCTCGAGCAGGTCGGGATGTCGTGGCTGAAGCACGGATTCGCAGCGGCCAACGGGAGCACGTGCGGCACCTGCGCTCCCGCCGCCCCCACGGCCCTCGGGATCTTCTGCTCCGATGCCTACGGCGCCGGCACCAACGCCGTACACGGGACCCTGGGGCCACGCTCGGACGTCAACGCGGCCACCGGTTGGTTCCCCCACCCCCACACCATGTCACCGCCATCCACCGCGATCGGCGGGCGCCTTCAGGTCCATGACGTAGACCTGGACCCATCCGTGTACCCGAGCGCGCGGTACTTCATCGAAGCGCAGTACGTCCACCCGGAGGATGCCCTCTGGGGCAACGACGACAACAACGCGTCCTGGCGCGAGGTCGGCTTCAGCGGATCGGCACCGAACTACTCGCCCAATCCCATAGGACCGACCATGGCCGGCCAGGCAGCCATCCATGCCTGGGCCGCCATCGACCCCCTCGTCCAGGTCGTAGACGCGGACGTCCCCCAGGACGGCCGGTTCTCTGTCGCCATGCGGCCTCAGCCCCTCGGGGGTGGCGTGGCCCGCTACGTCTACGTGGTGCACAACCTGAACTCGGACCGGGCAGCGGCAGGGTTCTCCGTATCGCTCCCCGCCGGCGCGTCCGCATCCAACCTCACCTTCCACGACGTGGACTACCACAGCGGCGAATCGCAGAACGGTATTGACTGGGCCGGAGCCATCGCGGGCAACGGTGTCGCCTGGATGGTCACCGAGCCCTACGCTGCGAATGTCGACGCCAACGCGCTGCGGTTCGCCACCTCCTACACCTTCAGCTTCGACTCCGACGCCACGCCCGGCGACGCGACCATCGAGCTGTTCAAGCCCGGCACCCCGACCGTCGTCACCATCCCCGCATTCAGCATCCCCATGCCCGAGTGGCAAGAGAACCAGCCGGAGTCTCATCTCGACCTCAACGGGCTGGGCAACAGCTCTTTCACGGGACCGATCGTGGCCCAGATGACGGCCGGTTCCTCCGGCGTTGCAAACCTCTCCTCCACGGCGGTCGGAAGCCTCTATTACCTGGCCTTCGCGCCGGCCTCCGCCATTCCCGACCCCATCGGCACGCCCGGCGGCCAGCGGATCAACATCGACCTGTCCGACCCGGCAACAGTCCTGCTCGGGACCGCGAACCCGATGACCATTTCGCCTGGCAACCAGGCCGTACCCTTCACGGCGCCCGCGACCGCCGGGATCGTCACGTTGCAGATGGGTGTGGTCCACCCGGGCGCGGCGGACGGCTACAGCGCCAGCGCCGCCAACGAACTGCACACGGTGGTCTGCGCGAGCCCGTTCCCCGTACCTGCAGCGGGGCCGGTCGGCGACGACAACTCCCTCGCCTTCACCCTCGGCCCCGGCGGGCTGTGCTCGACGCCGTTCGTCTTCTTCGGATCGGCCTACACCGAGATCTGGGTCTGCTCCAACGGTCGTGTCCTCTTCGGCACGGCCAACGGGGAGTCCGACTGGTCCCCGACCATCGCGGAGGCGCTCAACGGCGACCCCTTCATCGGCTTCTGGACGGACCTCAATCCGAGCGCGGCCGGCTCCATCACCGTCGACGTCCCCGCGAGCGACATCATCGTGGTCTCGTATCAGGGCCTCCCCTATTACGGTGAACCCAGCACCAGCGTCTCCTTCGACATCGTGCTCAATGCCGCGTCCGGAATGTTGTCACTCGACAATCTCGGCGGCATCGGCCCGGGCACGACATTGAGCAGCGGGTTCGCAGGCGACCCCCAGTTCTTCGGCCTCAGTCTCGGAGGCGCAGGCGCCACGGACCCCGGCCCATCCCTGTTCCAATCGGGAACGGGCGGAGCCGCCGCGAGCCCGACCGACATGCTCTACGACTGGTGGGACGGCACCGGCAGCCCCCCCGGGCTCGTCCCGTCGCTCCTGGGGAATCCCCCCACGAGGATCGACTTCTCACCCCACGCCGGCGGCTACAGCTGGACTGCCCAGTGACCTACAGCGTCGTGAACACCAGCAGGTAGGGCACCGACGCCTTGCCCGCCGTGTCGCGAAAGCCCGTGAACTTGTCCGTGTTCAGCCACAGGGCGTAGGTCCGGCCGGGCTCCAACTTCACGTCCACCACGCACGTGCGCTTGTCCTTCAGAAAGCGCGGCTTGCCGGAGATCTTGGGGAAGCTCTCCCTGGTCAGCTGGACCCACGACCAGCCCTTGCTCGCCATGTCCTTGCTGAAGGTGACGCGGATCTCGGTGGTGGAGGCCGCGACCTTGGCATCCCCACACACCGGCACGGTCTTGACCACCGACGCCGGCAGCTTGTCCATGCTGATGCCCTGCGCTGACGCGGCCGTCGCCAGGACGGTCGCCAGCACAACGGCGGTGATCCTGCTCATCATCTCGGAGTCCTCTCGCTGTTCAGATCTCGCGCCTGCGCCGCCGATCACTCCCGCCAGGAAATCCGCACCGCAGCCGGTTGATGATAGACGACGGCCCGCACCAAAGCAGCCCATGAGACCGAACATGCGAGTCAGCCACGCGGATACAATCACGGGCATGCGCACATACGCCGTGTTGTGGCTGGTCCTCGTCTCGGGCAACGTCTTCTCGCAGGACTGGCCCGCCTTTCGCGGCCCCCGAGGTGATGGCATCGCATCCGGCGACGTCGCCCCGGTTCGCTGGAACCGTACGACAACCGTGAAGTGGAAGAGCCCGCTTCCTCCCCCCGCGACCGGCAGCCCCATCGTCGTCGCCGGGCGCGTATTTCTTGCCGTTCCTGAAGATGCAGAAGGGAAGGGACGATCCCTCTGCTGCTACGACAGCACCACGGGAGCCCAGCGATGGAAACGCACCGTGACCATCGGCGAGGCCATGCCCACGCACGAGGCCAATCCATACTGCGGGACGACACCTGCTTCGGACGGCCAGCGCGTCGTCGTGTGGCACGCGTCGGCGGGATTGCATTGCTACGATCTGGAGGGCAAGGAGCTCTGGAAACGTGACCTGGGCGAGTTCCGCCACACGTGGGGCTACGGCACCTCCCCGGTGCTGCACGACGGCAAGGTGATCCTGAACACGGGGCCGGGCAAGGCGCCGTTCGTCGCCGCCTTCGACCTGGAAACAGGCAAGACCCTCTGGCGCGCGGACGAGCCGGACCACCGTGACGCGGCAGCGTTGCAGAAGAAGCGGCTCGTCGGCTCCTGGTGCACGCCGCTCATCGCGAAAGTGGACGGCCGCCATCAAGCCATCTGCGCACAACCCACGCGTATCGTCGCGTACAACACAGACGACGGCGCGGTCGCGTGGTGGTGCGGGGGAATGTCCTGCGAGAAGGGCGACCTCGCGTACTCTTCCCCCATCGTGGCCAAGAACGTCTGCATGGTCCGAGCCGGCTATGTGGGGCCCTCCATCGGTGTCCGTCTCGGTGGCAAGGGGCCCGTCACCAAGACCCATCGCCTGTGGCGGCACCCCAAGCAGAAGAGCAACGTCGGGTCGGGAGTGTTCGTCGATGGGTACGTCTACATGCCTGACATCGACAGCTTCGTTACCTGCGTGGACACCAAGACCGGGCAACGCCTGTGGACGGCGCGGGCCGGGCGAGGCG
>JABSRK010000243.1 GCA_013213915.1 Planctomycetota bacterium | reverse complement strand
TGTCCGCGTCAAGATCGCGCGCGGGCTCGACGAGGCTCGGCAGTTCCTCGACGAGCTGCGTTTCATTGGCCTCGAGCCGGTTCCCGGCAGTGATGCCCTCGACCCGTTCAACGATCCCGAGTCCATCGGGATCTACGTCTGTGCCGTGGATCGGGAGGCGGCCACCTACCTGCTGCAAGGCCTGAAGCCCCCCGATCCGTTCGCGCGTCCGCCGGAGCGCGCCCGGGATCCTCGCGCCGACGCCCTCGATGCAGCGCGTACGTTCGGCGCGTTCGGCAAGTACAAGGACGCACTTCGGATTCTGGAGAGGCTTGGCGAGGACGGTGAGGCGCTGGCGTTGGCGGCCGAGATGCTGCTGCTCGCGGGGCGGGTGCGTGCGGCGGAGCGACACGCCATGGAAGCTGCGGGCGCGCGCGTGCCCGACAGGGATCGCGGCTGCATCCTCGCGCAGGCGGGGCTGATGAAGGCCCTCGGCCACGACGGGACGCCGTTCGGTGAGGGCGCCGATCTCACCGGTGCCGCGCCCGTTCTCGCGGAGGCGGCGGCGCTCGCCCCCAGGGTGCTTCGGGCGGGGAAGGTACGGGCAGAGGTCCTCGATGCCCTCGGCGACCGGGAGGGGCTCGCGCGGGAACTACGTCGTTTGGAGCGCCTGAATGCGAACCTGGTCGTTCGTGACGGGGTCTGGCGCAGCCAATTCCTCTCAACGGCGTCCTGAATCGGCCTAGACACGGTGGACGGGTCCCTCGGGACGGCGTGTCAGGTGACCCAGCAGTAGGGCCAGCGGTCCGCGGTCACGCGAGGTGACAGGACACGGCCGTCCCGTCCACCGGGCGTAGGCGCGGGCGCTCCGAGAAGCACCGCTCCTCGGCGAGCGGACATCGGTTGGCGAACCCGCAACCTCGGGGCACGCTCTCCTGGGAAGGAGGTTCGCCGCCCAGCGCGACGAGGGTGCGCCCGGCCTGCCGTGCGGGGTCGGGCACCGGTACGGCGTCGAGGAGAGCGCGGGTGTAGGGGTGGCGCGGCGAGCGCAGGAGCGTGTCGCGGAAGCCGACCTCGACGAGCTCACCCAGGTACATCACGGCCACGCGGTCGGCGATGGCTCGCACGACGGCGAGATCGTGGGTGATGAAGAGCATGGCGAGATCCAGGTCGCGCCTGAGGTCCAAGAGCAGGTTCAGAACCTGAGCGCGCAGGGACACGTCCAGGGCGGAGACGGCTTCGTCGAGCAGGACGATGCGCGGCTCGGGCGCGAGGGCGCGGGCGATGCCCACCCGCTGTCGCTGGCCGCCCGAGAGCTCGTGGGGAAACCGGGATGCGACGGCGGAACCGAGCCCGACCTGCTCCAGCAATTTAGCGACCCGCTTTCGCGATTCCGCGCCGCGAGCGAGTCCGAACGCACGTAACGGTTCGGCCACCGCGTCACCGACGCTCATCCGCGGGTCCAGGGACGCGTAGGGATCCTGGAAGACGACCTGCATCCACCGGCGCGCGTGGCGAAGCGCGTTGCCGGTCAATTCATGTAAAGGCAACGGTCCATCGGGGGCCTCAAGCACGATGCGTCCAGCGTCGGGCCGCCGTAGTTGCAGGACGGCGCGCGCGAGCGACGACTTGCCGCATCCCGACTCTCCCACCAGGGCCACGACCTCGCCGGCTCCGACCTCCATACTTACGCCCCGTACCGCGTGGACCGTGCCGGTGGCGCCGCGAGCGGGGTAAGAGAGGTGAAGATCATGGATCGTCAACACCGGCGCGGTCACGACGCCTCCCCCTTTACCCAGCACGCGGCCGGACCGTCGAGCGGTGGTTCTTCCTCAGCGCACCGGTCGACCTCTTCGGGGCACCGTGGCCGGAATGGGCATCCGGAGGGAAGATCCAGAGGGTCGGGGGGCGCACCCGCGATCTGCGGCAGCCTGTCCCTCGACCCGAGGTCGCCCGGAATCGACGCCAACAGCCCCCGCGTGTACGGGTGACGCGTGTCACTGAACAGTTCCGATACACCGGCCCGTTCAACCACCCGTCCGGCGTACATAACCGCGACGTGGTGGGCGGCGGCGGCGACGACTCCCAGGTCGTGGGTGATGAGCAGCAACGCGGTGCCGCGATCGGCGCACAGGCGCTGGAACAGATCCAGGATCTGAGCCTGTACGGTGACGTCGAGCGCGGTCGTCGGTTCGTCGGCGATGAGGAGCGCTGGGTCGCCCGCGAGGGCCATGGCGATGAGCGCCCGTTGACGTAGTCCGCCTGACAACTGGTGCGGCCACGCTAGCGCGCGCCGGGCGGGTTGGGGGACGCCCACCTCGTCCAGCAACGCGACGACCCGTGCCCGCGCCGCACCACCGGATAGGTCCGTGTGGAGCTTGACGGCTTCCAGGATCTGGTCTCCCACTGTCAGGTGCGGGTTGAGCGATGTGAGCGGGTCCTGAAACACCATCGCCATGCGTCCACCTCGCAGTCGGCGCGTCCGTCGCCCGCCGTCGCGGAGCAGGTCCTCGTCGCCGAGCCGTAGTGCGTTGGCCGTGACCTCGGCTGACCGGGGGAGGAGACCCATGAAGGCGAGCGCGGTGGCGGATTTTCCCGATCCGGATTCGCCAACGAGCGCGACGGTTTCGGACGGGCGCACCTCGAGGTCGACGCCACGTACGGCGTGGACGGCGCCGTCAGGCGCCGCGAACCGTACGTGCAGGTCCTCGATCGTCAGCAGGGCGGTCACCGCCGATCTCCCCGCAGCCTCGGATCGGTCGCGTCGCGCAAGCGATCGCCGAGGACGTTCATGGCGAGCAGGGTCGAAGCGAAAGCCAGCCCCGGGAACAGGATGAGCCACGCGCTCACGTGCACGGCGGTGAGGGCATCGAATCCCTGGCGCGCGAGCACGCCCCAGCTCACGTCGGGTGCTTCCACTCCGAGCCCGAGGAAGGAGAGGAAGGCCTCGAACAGCATGACGCGGGGGATCGTCAGCGTGAGGGTGACGAGAACGATGGGTGTGACGTTCGGCAAGACGTGTCGCCGGAGGATCGACAGGTTGGTCGATCCGGCCGCGCGGGCCGCGTCCATGAACTCGGTTCCGCGCAGTGACAGGACCTGTCCCCGGACGATGCGAGCCATGGTCAGCCACGAGGTCGCGCCGATGACCGCGAACAGCACAATGATCTGATTGGTTTCCAGTTCCGGGTGCTCGTTGCGAAACCCCCTCAACAACGCGACGACGAAGATAACGATGAACATCAGGGGCAGCGCGTACAGGATGTCGACGATGCGCATCATGATGTCGTCGACGCGTCCGCCGGAGTATCCGGCCACGGCGCCCCACAGCACCCCGATGATGAGGCTGATGGCCGACGCGACGAGCCCCACGGCGAGGCTGAGCCTAGCGCCCCATGCGAGCCGCGACAGCAAGCACCGCCCGAGCGCGTCGGTGCCGAGCAGCGGGCCGAGCTGGCCGTCTCCGAAGACGGCGATCCGAGCGTCGATCAAGACGCGGCTCAAGGGCCCGGGGTCGCGAATACGATCTGGCTCGAACCCATCACGCCACAACGTCCCGAAGGACGGCGGGGCGAGCTTCTCCTCGAGTCGGACCTCCGACGGCGCCGCGAGAGGCAGCAACGGGACCAGCACCGCCACGACGCCCACCAGCACCAGGAATCGCGCTGCGAACGTTCGATGCGGAGCGCGGTTTAAGGGTTTCGTCTCGCGGCGGCTCACGTCAGTTCCACCCGCGGGTCCAGCGCCGCCAGCAAGAGATCGGCGACGGCGTTGAGTACGTACACCATCACCGTGTAGAGCATGACCATGCCGAGTGCCAGCGTGTAGTCACGGTTGATGGCGCTCTGGACGAAGTGCGTTCCGACGCCAGGGATGGCGAACACCTGTTCGATGACGAGGGACCCCGTCAGAATTCCGGCCAGCGCTGGACCGAGAAAGGTCACGACCGGCAGCAAGGCGCCGCGCAACGCGTGCTGCGTGACGACGCGTGTCTCGCTGAGGCCCTTGGCGCGTGCCGTACGAATCCAGTCTTGCCCGAGGACCTCGAGCATCCCCGTCCGCACCAGCCGCGCGACCTGAGCGCCGAACGGCGCTCCAAGGCAGAACGACGGCAGCAGCAGTGCGCGCGGCCCGTCCAGACCCGCCGCGGGGAGCCACCCGGTCGCGATCACCAGCGGCCACATGAGGGCGCCCGCGAGGACGAAGTTCGGGATGGCCATCCCGAGGCTCGCTCCGGCCGACAGCATGGAATCGAGCGGATGCCCTCGCTTCAACGCGGCGACGACGCCGATCGGCACACCTATCAACAGCATCCACGCGAAGGCCGTGAGGCCGAGCAGCACCGAGGCCGGCAGCCCCTGACCGATGACCTCCTGCACGGTGAAGTCGCGCAAGGTCATGGACGGGCCAAAGTCGAACGTCGGCAATCCCCGCAGCGCGACCAGCCACTGCTCGAACATCGGACGATCGAGTCCAAACCGCGCCTCCAGGTTGTGGCGTACTTGGGGCAGCAGCTTTCGGCCGTCGTCGAACGGGCCCCCTGGTACCGCGCGCATCAACAGGAATGACACGGTGAAGACCACCAGCGCCGTCACCATGAGCCACCCCGTGCGCCGCAGCAAGAACGGCGCGACACGACCGCCGCCGCGGGCGACCCGTCGGGCAAAGAACAGCATGGCGATGGGGGCGCCGACGAGGATGGAGAGTACGACCACGCCTTCGATCACCGCTCGATCCTCAGCCAGCGCGGCGGATGCCAGTCCAGGACGTTGCGCGAGAATCCCTTCACCCAGGGCTTCACCATGGCGCGTGAGACGTAGTGATAGATCGGAATGATAGGTGCCTCACGCAGCAGGCGCTCCTCGGCCTCGCGCAGGATCGCCGAACGCCGGGCCGACGCCTGCGCCGCCGGCGCACGTTCACCCACGTCGCGGTCATATGCGGCGTTGGTGAAGCCAGTCCGGTTCCCTCCGCTCCCCGTGACGAACAGGTCAAGGAAGTTGCTCGGGTCGTTGAAGTCGCCGATCCACGACGACCGGGCGATGGCATAGTCGAGCTCGCGCACCGCGCTTCGGATCGATCCCGAGTCCATGTTGACGAGCCGACACCGGACCCCGAGCGTTTCCCACTGGTCCTGTAGCACCTCGGCGATGGCCTGGTCAGTGACGTCCTGGCTGTACAACACCTCGAACACCGGCATCGTTGAGGGAGTGAGGCCCTCCTCGGCGAGGCCCTCGGCCAGCAACCGTCGCGCAAGCTCGAGATCGTGATGGCATACCAGCGGTGGTTCGTAGACCGTGTCGCCGCACCCCGTTCCCGGCGGCACGAACGACCGGGCGGGGGCCTCGCCGGCGCGGGTCACGTTTTTCACGATCGCGTCGCGATCGACGGCGAGGCTGAGGGCACGGCGCAGCTTGGGGTTCGTGAACGGCGCCCGCGTCGTGTTGATGCGAAAGAAGAACGTGCCGAGTCGCGCCGTCGGCGAGAATTCTCCCGTGGCGTTCGGGCCGTACCGACGCATCAACTCGGGGACGGCGGACGTCGGCACCTCGGTGATGATGTCACAAGCTCCCTCCATGTAGAGGTTCAGCTGGGTCGAGGGGGAATCGGTGGCCAGCCAGTCGATGGAGCGCAGGGTGACCCGATGGGCTTCGCGATAGCGGGGATTGCGCTCGACCCGAATGCGGTCTCGTAATTTCCACATGACCGGCTTGAACGGCCCGTTGCAGACAAACCGCTCCGGCTTCACCCACCC
>JABSRK010000242.1 GCA_013213915.1 Planctomycetota bacterium | reverse complement strand
CGATTTATTGATCGGGTGGAGTTTGGCGCAGCGGCGGCGGGGGAGTCGTTTGGCCGCTGGCCGGACGGCAGTTCAGGGGAGCTCTATCCCATGACGAGCCAGACCTTCGGCCTTCTGAATGAGAGCGGAGGCAATGCGGTGCGAGTGGGCTCGCTGGTCATCGCGGAGATTCATTATAACCCGGACGGGATCGACGATGGACGCGAGTTCATCGCGATCTGCAATGCTGGAGAGACGGCTGAGAACCTTGCGAACTGGAAGCTCCGCGGAGAGGTCGACTTTGACTTTTCGGCGGCCACTTCCCTGGGGGCGGGAGCCTTCCTGGTCCTCGTCGACTTCGATCCGACGGACGCAGTGGTCCTGAGCGTATTCCGGAGCGAGTACGGGCTCGATCCGCTCGTTGCGGTCCTCGGTCCCTGGACCAACGACGGTGCGGTGCCCACCAGGTTGAACGACGGAGGGGGCTCCGTAAGGCTTCTGCGTCCTGACGCCCTGGTGGTTCCCGGTGATGGTTCGCCCGCTTTTTACCCGATGCTGATTGAGGACCTGGTCAACTACAATGACGTCCTCCCGTGGCCCCTCTCCCCGGATGGTGCCGGTGACTCCCTGGTGCGGGTGGCGGTGGGGATCTACGGGGATGATCCACTCAACTGGGATGCTTCGTCAGCACCCCTGAGCGGCGTTTCCTACGCCACCTGGGCGGCCACCGCCTTTCCGGCGGGAACTCCCGTCTCCGATCGCCTCGCGGAGGCCGATCCGGATGGGGACGGAATGAGTAATTTCGGCGAATTCGCGTTTGTCCTCGATGTTCTCAACGGCGAGGGACTCTCCCATGCCGTTTCCGTGGGTCCCGAGGCGGGTGGTAATGCCATTCTCGTTCGCTACCGGACGCGCCCGGGTGGTCACGCGCTGACCTACGAGGTGGGGGTGAGTAGTGACCTGCAGGTCTTCGATTACAGCGAAAGCGCCCTGCAGTTTGTGTCAGCCGAGGTGCTGGGCGATGGAGCGGTGCTGGTGAGCATGCGCTACCCCTTGATCGATCCCATTGCGGAGCGCCTCTTCTTCCAGATCAGAGCGACCGGGAACTGAGATGAGTTTAAATGCCAACGCCGCCAGCGAATCGGCGGCGTGGATAGGAAAAAGCGGTTGCGCAAGGCGCTCCGATCAACTGGCGGCGGCGGTGCAGGAAAAAGGCGAGGCCCCCTGACGCCAGGAGGGCGCTGCTGGAGGGCTCCGGCGTGTATTGATATCCAATTGGAGGCGTAGTGGCGAGTGGAGGGAAAGGTCACACTGGACCCGCTCGCGGGATCATGTCCGACGACGGGAACGGTTTCCGTTCGGTAGAGGACGTTGGGACCGCCGCCTCCTCCTGCAAAGGGAACTACCCGAGGATCATCGAGCCGCTGTAGAGCGCGAACACGCACTTTCCCGGTCCGATTTCCCGGACTTCAACGACCTCATCAGGCGAGGGAGCGGTTTGGCGGATTGCTTCGCTACTGCTGCCGGGATCCGGCATGAAATCGACGATTCCAATATCTGGACCCGACGGGGGATACCGGCTGGGGACGCAAGATTGCGGTTATTTGTTGCGCAGCTGGGTCAGGAGTTTGAGGTTACGCTTGGCGAGGGCGTCGTCCGGGTCGATCACGAGGGCGTGGCGGAAGTGGATTTCGGCCTCTGCGAGTTTGCCTTGGTTGGCGAGCAAGGCGCCGAAATCGTTATGGGCAAGACCGTTCTCCGAATCCAGCTGCAGGGTCTTCTCAAAGTGGAAGGTCGCTTGGTCGACTTTGCCGCCACTGGAGTAATCACGCGCCCACGCGAGGTGACCGTCGATGACTTGGCGGCGCAGTTTGGCGGCACGGTTTAAGTTGAGCGCACTGGTCGAGGCGATTTCCAGGTAGCGCAGGCGCTCGGCGGGGTCGTAGGAATGAAAGTACTTTGCGACGAACTCTGCGAGCTCGGACTCGGTGATGGACTTGGTGTGCCATCGGCCCGGAAATGGGATAGCAAGGTCGCGCAGGGAGTCAATGTGCCCGCCGACACCGTGGCGCAGGTTGTGGACAAGCGTCTCGAGCGCGACCGGACCGCGATAGATGGAAACGATATTCCGCTTGGCGTCGAGGAGGAGGCCGAGCGGGACCGAGAAAGGGGGCGGATAGTCAAAGAGGGAGCCGAGCAGGTGGCGGATCCGACCCGCGGAGGCAGCGGTGACAGAACCGGTCAGGAACGGGAATTCAGTTTCTTGGATGAGCTTGGCGGCGGCCCCATCCGCATCCCCACCCGGTGCCAGCGAGTCCAACGAGAGCGCCAGGATCTCCAGTCCAGCATCACGGATGGCCTGCGCCTCCGCGGTGAATTCTGTCATCTCCGTCCGGCAGGTTCCGCAGTGCCCGGAGAAAATCAGGAGGAGGAGCGGGCGAGATCCCTCCTGGAGCGGGACCGGTGCAGATGCGCCTGCAGGGTGAAAGGTCATCGTCGGGAGAGGAATCCGACCCGGCAGGATGATCTGGGCAGCTCCGGAAGCCGGGAGCGGCTCCTGATTTGAGGCGGCATGGTCTGCGACCCCGCTGCGTGGCGGAAGCAGTTCTGCCTTCCCGGCACCCTCGGTCAGGCGGTGGCGCCGCTTGTTCGCGATCCCGACAAACGTCTCCGAGTTGCCACCCGGCCAGCGCACCCTGACCAACCGGATCTCCGGAGCGCCACTGCCGAGCCCGAAGTGGAGCCACTTGCTCGACTGCGAGAGGAACCCGGTGCCGGCATGCACCGTCTCCTGGAGACGCGTCCCATCCGCGAGCACGACCTCGGCGCGCGCGCCAATGGCGTCGCGGTTGACCTTGCGTCCCTCCAGGCGGAGAGCGATCCAGTTCTGCGCCCCGGGATCGTCCGTGCTCGTATTGTTGCGCAGCATGCGGAGCCGCGGGGCATTGCGGTTGCGCGCCCAGAGATCGAGGTCGCCGTCGCCATCCCAATCGGTCACCGCGAGCGCGCGGCCGTCGTCCGGGAAGTCGAGTCCAGAGACCGCCGATACGTTGGCGAAGCGCGCACCCTGTTCGACGTCACCGCAATTAAGGAAGGCGCAGTGTCGCTCGCGGCCGCTCCAGGACGAACCCGCTCGCGCGAGCCTCATGATAGCCGTCCAAGCGGCACTGTAATCCCGCACCGCTTCGGCATCCTTCTTCTCGGTCGGGGAGGGCGCCACGACCTGGCGCCAGAAGAAGCTTCATAAGTCATCGGTGCGCTCGTTCGTCAAATAGCCATTGGCCACGACGAGATCCTGCCAGCCATCATTGTTGAGGTCGGCGAACAGTGAGCTCCACGCCCAACGCCCCATGGTGACGGCCGCCGTTTCGCTGACATCGTGGAAGCTGCCATCGCTGGAGCCCTGGAAGAGCGTGTTGCCGCGTGCCATGCGCTGGAGCTGTTGGGCCGTGTTGGGGCGGTTTCCGGTGAAGCGCCGCCGGGAGGTGATGCGGTTTCCCGCGGCGGAGAACATGTTGCCGACATAGAGATCCATCTTCCCGTCCCGGTTGTAGTCGGCCCAGGCCACCGACATCCCCGAAGCCATGTCCTCGACGCCCAGCTCGCCTGCCACGTCGCGAAAGCGTATGCCGCCCCCCGGGAGCTGGTCGTTGCGGAAGAGGTTGTTGCGCCCGAAGTCATTGGACACGTAAAGGTCCTGATCACCGTCATCGTCGAAATCCTCCCAGGCAGCCGCGAAGCTCCAGCGGCCGGCGGTCGTCTCCAGGCCCGCCTCCCGGGTCGCATCAATGAAGCGGAACTTGCCGTTGTTCTTCAGGAGCACATTGCGGCCGCCGTTGTTCGCGTCGTGGAACGGGATTGGCGCGGTCGCCTCGAACCCGCTGCGCCCTGCGTCGGCCGGCTTCGCGCCGTAGTTGCACACGAAGAGATCGACGTCACCATCGTTGTCGTAGTCTGCCGCCGACATCGAATGCGGGTCCGGCAGGTCGGGGATGCCACCGTGAACGCTAAACTTGCCCCGACCATCATTCTCCATGAATAGCAACAAGGCAACCGTCGCCACGACGAGGTCCTGGTCACCGTCGTTATCGAGATCGAGGAACAGGGCAGACTTCGACTCTTCGAGCCAGTCTGCTCCTGACTCCGCGGAGGCATCGCGCACGGTCCCATCGGCGTTCTGCAGGTAGAGCCGGTTCGGCAAGCCGCCGCCGTCGCAGAGGTAGAGATCCTCTAAACCGTCGCCGTTCGCGTCCCCGATCGCGAGGCCGTGATGGCCGAAAAAATGGAGGTCGTCGATCTTTGTCAGCCGTGCGGCCCAGTGGTTCATTCCCCGCAGGACTTGGCCACGGTAGCCCGCACTGTCCCCAATCACCGCGTGGGTCACATCTTCGAACATCGCGCGCCCGGAGGTCGCCACAGTCTCCTCGTAGCTCCCGAGCGCAAGGCGATGAAGCAGAGGACCGGACTCACTGCCGTCGTCCTCCACCTGCAACCACTCACAATCCCACCGCGCTGAGACCTGCGTCCGCCTGCGGTCATCGACACGAAAGAGCTCTACCAACGCCCGGGTCGAAAACCCATCGGTGCGCGGTGCGACGCGGACGATCTTGATCTCCACCCGCGTCCCCGGGAGCACACCCACAGCTTTGACTTGAGCCCGCAGCGCGGCCTCTCCACGCAGGGCCATCTCCTGCGGGATCTCGCCACGGTGGATTGCCATGGCGCCGGTTCGGAAAACCTCTGCCCGCTGGTTCGGCCGGAGCGGGGTGCACGCAAATCCAGCTGAGAGCGGCCAGGCACCCCCGCCTTCGGCGTCGCTGGCCAGAATCCTTCGGAGCTGATTCAACGCCGCCTCACCGAGTACTTCGCCGTCCCACCCGTCGGCTCGGGGATCGAGTTTTCGCTCGTGCATGTCGGCGGCCGTGGCGGGTGCCGAGGCCGGAATCTCGATCGGAGTCATCCGAACATCGACACCGGTGGTTTGATCCGGCCGTTCGTGCGGGGCGCTCCGTCGCCATTGGATTCCCTCCACCGTGTCATCTGATGCGGGATCCCTGGTCGGGGTGTCGTTGAGGAGCATCCACACGCCTATCCCAATCAGGAAGATCACTGCGATGGAGAGAATCTTTAGACGTGGGTGCATCGGCCAGAGGCCTGTTGTAAGTCGTGCCACACCGCGGCATCCAGTGAATTGAGTCGGATGTTTGAGATTCAACCCCTGATTCCTGACGAATACCTGGAGGTTGGAGAGCCGAGCCTATTCGCCAACAGGAAAAACTTGCGCGGTGGGGGGTCGCAAGACGGGTCCCCCCCGGGGACCATCCCGGGGGGCTGGGGGGCTCTGTGCCATGGAGTGGAAGGGTGCTCCTTCTTCGCAGGGGCCAGTCCTCCCGGCTATTCGATCACCTCGATATCGTCAATGCTCAGTCCGCTGAAGATATCCGCGCTGCCGTCGCTTATGAAATTCCACTCGATGATCACATTCTCGCCGAGGGCCTCCGCCGGGACGGGAACCTCAACGTTGACGTAGTTGACATCGAATACCGTCATGTCGAGGGTAGTTTCCGCGCCCAGTTGCAGGAAGTCGGCAGCACGCAGGAAGCGCACCACCGCGGAGTCGCCAAATCCGTCCGCATCGCGGAAGGCCTTGAAGGTTAATTCCGCGCTGGCCACACCGCTCAGGTCGAAGGCGGGGGACCGCAGGGAAATGTCGGAGTTCGGACCGTAGTCGCCGAGATTGGTGGACCACGCACTGGCGGAGTCATCGGCGCCGGCGAGGGGTCCGGTGG
>JABSRK010000241.1 GCA_013213915.1 Planctomycetota bacterium | reverse complement strand
TCGGCGACATGATCAACGTTCCATCCTTCGAGAACGTCCCGGGCGAATTCCGCAATGCCTTGCGCCGCCTCATTGTCACCCAGGGGGACACGGAGCCGGCGTCCGTCGAACAGCAACGCCTGCTCGGCCAGTGCTGCCCCAGCCTCTACGACCTGCGAAACCTGTTCCAGGTCAACGTCGAGGAGGGTCGTCACCTGTGGGCTATGGTCTACCTGCTGCACCGCTACTTCGGACGGGACGGCCGCGAGGAAGCCGACGAACTGCTGGAGCGCCGGTCGGGCAACCCCGACAAGCCCCGCATCCTGGAGGCGTTCAACCAGCCCATTGACGACTGGCTGAGTTTCTACTGCTTCACCATGTTCGTGGACCGCGACGGCAAGTTCCAGTTGGCGGCGCTCGCAGAGTCGGGCTTCTCCCCCCTGCGCCGGACCACGCGATTCATGCTGACCGAGGAGGCGTACCACCTGTTCGTCGGCGACACGGGCATCAGCCGTGTCGTTCGTCGCAGCGCCCAACTCCACAAGGAATCCAACGGTGATCCCATCGGGCTCGGAGGCATCCCCCTCGACATCATCCAGCGCTACATCAACTACTGGTTTACCTACTCCCTCGACCTGTTCGGCGGCGAGATCTCCAGCAACGCCGCCGACTTCTTCGCGTCTGGTCTCAAGGGCCGCTACAACGAAGAGAAGAAATTCAAAGACCACGCAGCGACCGAAGGCTTCGTCAACATCCCCGTCATCGAAGCCGGCGCTCTGACGAACCGCCAGGTCCCCACCCGCAACGCCATGAACGAACTGTTGCGCGACGAGTACATCTCCGACTCGGAAAACGCGATCCGACGCTGGAACAAGATCATCGCGGACGAGGGTGTGGACTTCGAGTTCGCGCTTCCGCACAAGCGATTCCACCGCCACAAGGGCGAGTACGCGGGGCACTACTTCGATACCGACGGCGCCCTCGTCGCCGAGGACGTGTACCAGGCGAAGGCCAGCGCGATCCTCCCCTCGGAGCAGGACTACGCGACCGTCAAGAGCCTCATGGTCCAGGTCACCAAGCCCGGCGAGATGGCCAACTGGATCTGCCCACCCAAGCAGGGCATCGACGGCCAGCCCCTCGAGTTCGAGTACGTGCGGCTGAACTAGGCCTGTCCGGCGCTCCGGGGCCTACTGCTTCACCAGTCGAGCGCGTTGTATGTAGTCCAGGTCGGGAAACGACTCTGCAAGATACTCATTCCCACGCGCCCCGATCTTGCCTTGGTCGGGCTGCTGCCCGTACCCCGTGTAGAGACTGTTCACGACGCGCATACCACTCGTGACATACCCAAACGGGGTGAAGCCCGTTCCGTCGAGGCGCTGGTTCTCGCCAAGATTGATGAACAACTGGACAGTGCGGCTGTTGGGCGCGCCCGTCTTGGCGAACGTGATGGTGCCCCGCGCGTTCTGGCGTCTCGCGTCGCCCGGACTGTCATCGACGATGGTGTGGTCCTTCCAGGCGCCGTAGATCTTGGGATCACCATGAATCCCGAACTGGGCGACGAAGCCCGACATGACGCGGAAGAACCGGCAGCCATCCAGGTAGCCGATCTTGACCAGGTTGTAGAAGCGATCCGCCCCCTGCGGCGAC
The DNA here is from genome assembly GCA_013213915.1 of Planctomycetota bacterium. Classification (GTDB taxonomy): domain Bacteria; phylum Planctomycetota. Next base: position 4,165 of record JABSRK010000241.1, on the reverse strand, counting down.
CAGGCCCGCGTCACCTTGATCTTGAAGTCGCCCTCGTTGGTGACCACGTGGACCTCGTAGGTCGCAGGACACTCATCCTTGGCCAGGTTGGGATCCATGAGGGCAGGATCCGGCTTCCCCTCGCCGGCCACGTTATCGGCCACGTTATCGGCCACGTTATCGGCCACGTCATCGGCCACGTCATCGGTCCCGTTGCCATCACACCCGGACAACACGAGGGCGAGGATCGCGAGCAGGACAGCGCTCTTGGTCGGATTCATGGAGACAGGATAGCGGCTGGCGGAGTCTCCAACGAGGGTCCGGTTTCCATGGCCCCGGGGGCGCGCTATGTTGGCCCGACACGTGAGCAGGGAGGGCGTCATGCTTCAGCTTCGCAGCTACCTGGAAGATCGCTGGATCGCTGGCGAAGGCCACGGGGCATCCCTTCACGACCCCGCGTCCGGTGCCGTCCTCGCCCAGGCGTCGACGGCGGGCCTCGACCTGGGCGCCGCTCTCCACCACGCACGCTCCGTAGGCGGCCCCGCCCTGCGCGCCATGACCTTCGCCCAGCGCGGCAAGCTGCTGGTCGACCTCTCCAAGGCGATCCACGCGCACCGGGACGAGCTGCTGGAGTTGTCGCGCACCAACACCGGCACGACCCTCAAGGACGGCAAGTTCGACGTCGATGGCGGCACCGCCACGATGGCCGCCTACGGCAAGCTCGGCGAGGAGCTGGGTGACCGACGCTACCTCCTCGATGGAGACCAGGAGACCATCGGACGCTCACCCCGGTTCAGCGGCCAGCACGTGAAGGTTCCCCGTCGCGGAGTCGCCGTCCACATCAACGCGTTCAACTTCCCGGTCTGGGGCTTCGCCGAGAAGCTGGCCTGCGCCTTCCTCGCGGGCATGCCCGTCCTCACCAAGCCGGGCACCTCCACCGCGTTGCCCGCCCATCGCGTAGGCGAGATCATCGTCGACTCCGGCCTGCTCCCTGGCGGTGCATGGGCGCTCCTGTGCGGCAGCGCTGGCGATCTCCTCGACCACCTGGGGTCCCAGGACGTGGTGGCCTTCACCGGCAGCGCCGCCACGGGCGCGAAGATCCGCGGACACGGGAACGTGATCGCGCGCAGCGTCCGCGTCAACGTCGAGGCCGACAGCCTGAACGCAGCCGTGGTCGGGCCGGATGTGGAGACGGACTCCGAGACTTGGGATCTGTTCCTGCGCGAGGTATCCCGGGAGATCGCACAGAAATCCGGCCAGAAGTGCACTGCCACCCGTCGCGTATTCGTCCCCGAATCCCTGCTCGACGACGCCATCGCAGGGCTGACGGAGCGTCTTGCCGAATACCCGGCGGGAAACCCATCCGACGAGGGTGTGCGCATGGGCACGCTCGCGGCTCCGGCCCAGATGGCCGATGTCTGCCACGGCCTGTCGCAACTCGCCCAAGTGTGCGACATCGTGCACGGCGAGATTCCCACCTCGACTGACGGCCCCGCGCTCGTCAAGCCGCTCCTGCTCGTCTGCAAGAACCCGGCCGACACACCCATCGTTCACGAACTCGAGGTGTTCGGCCCTTCGACCACGCTGATGCCGTACGCCGGTAACGCGACGGAGGTTGCCGAACTGGTCAACCGAGGAGATGGCGGGCTGGTCGCCACCGTGTACTCGGATGACCTCGCGTTCGCAGGCACCGTGCTCTTAGAGATCGCGCCGTACCACGGACGCGTTCTCCTCGGGAGCAGCCGCATCGCCGAGCACTCCACGGGACCCGGCATGGTGCTCCCGTCCCTGGTGCACGGCGGACCTGGCCGCGCCGGCGACGGCATGGAACTGGGCGGCATCCGCGGGCTGAATCTGTACACCCAGACGTGCGCGGTGCAGGGCGCCCGGCCCATGCTCGACAAGATCCTCGGCACTTAGGGATATTCCGCAACGGGCCGACCGTCCCCGCGGTCAACGACGCCTAACTGGCCCAGACAACCCGTTCCCGGGGGACCCCATCCCACTCAAACGCAGACGCGCCAGGCTGGTCGAACGCGGACACATCGAACCCCGACGTGCCCGCAATCCACTCCTGCACCGCCCGCGCCGGACCGCCGGCATCACGAAGCGAGGCGACCTTGGTGTCGCCGTGTCGCTTGGCCAGCCGTCGCCCGTCGTCGCCGACCACCAGCGGCACATGGACGTACGCCGGTGACCGCAACCCCAGCGCCCGCTGCAAGAGGATCTGGCGCGGCGTGCTGCTCAACAGGTCATCGCCACGGATGACCAGGTCGATCTCTTGAAATGCGTCATCCACCACGACCGCCAGCTGATATCCAGGCTGATGGCCCCCCTCGGGAGCCCAGCGCGCGACGACGAAATCACCGCCGGACACGGCCGGGTCAGCAGACACGTCCCCACGTATCCCATCCTCGAAACTGATCAGACCGGACGGCGTCCGGAATCTCCACGCCACGGGACGTCCCACCGCAGCGAACGCCTCCTCCGGACTGGCGAACCGGTCACGGCACGTACCCGGATAAGTGAGTTCCTCTTCCTCGTGAGGCGCGGACTGGGCCGCGACCACGTCCTTGCGCGAGCAGGCACAGGGATAGACGTGGCCGGCCTGGATCAGCGCATGGAGAGCATCCACGTGAACGTCGTGGCGCGTGGTCTGCACCAACGGGTCCCCGTCCCAGTCGAGACCGAGCCACCGAAGGTCGTCCAGGGCTTGATCCGCGGCCCAGCTCTTCTTGCGCGGCGAGTCGATGTCCTCCATCCTGAGCGGCAGCCCGGCGTCGTGGGCGCGAGCCCAGAGCCAAGTCAGCGCGAACGTGCGCGCGTTGCCGAGGTGGAGGGCGCCCGTGGGGCTGGGCGCGAGGCGCGTGCGTGCCATACCCGAGAGTATGGCACGGAGATCACTTGTTGGTGGCGGACGCCTTGACGGGCGTGGACAGATCGGCGCTCAGCTTCCGCAAGGATCCCAACAACAATTCCTTGCTATGGGCGTTTGGAGCCGGATACGCGAAGCCCGCCTTCTCTGATGCATCAACGCTGTTCTTGAGCGCGGCCATGACCTGCGGCACCCTGTCTACCCACGACTCGATGGCGCGCAGGCGCCGGTCGAGGGCGCCGAGGGCACGGCCTTGCTCCGCCACCAGATCGCTGGACTTCTTGAGCGCCAGTTCTAGCCTGGCGACCCGCTTCTTCAGGTCTTCCTCCTGGGTGCCGGCCTGGCCGGAGAGCCCGGTGGAGAGGACGCCTCCGAGCACGAGCAGGGCGCAGACGGTGATGACGAGTGAGCGATACATGGAGTGTCTCCGTGATTCAGGACACTCCATTCTTCGGCCACTCCCCGGCCAAAGATCAAGGACCGGGCCGCTCTCGGGCAGTTCCGCGCACCGCTCGCAAGGCTAGGGCACGAAGCGCGGCAGGTGCTCCTTCCAGAACGGCCAGTCGTGGCCGAAGACCCCCTCCCACACCTCTTCGTGGACAGGAATGCCCTTGGAGCGCAGAACGCCGGCGAAGTCCCGCGTCTGGTCCACCAGGGTGTCCTGCTCCCCCGTGGCGATGACCCAGCCGACCCGGGACAGACGCTCGACCCACCCCGCATCCATGTTGGTGACAAAGTCCGCTGGGCTGAAGAAGTACGCGTCCTCGCTCCACCAGTCGTCGGTGAGCTGACGGACATCGAAGAAGCCCGAGAACGCCACCACGCGGCCGACGCTCTCGGGATGCCGCGCGGCGAACGTGGCCGCCTGCCAGCCGCCGAGGGAGGCGCCATAGAGGACAGGGTCGTTACGACCGACCGTCTCCGCGACCCAGGGCAGGAACTCCTCGGCCAGGAATCGATCGTACAGCGCGTGCCGGCGCAGCTTCTCGGGCGCGTCCAGGCGGTCGTCCGCCCACGACTCACGGTTGATGGAGTCGAGGCAGATGACCTGGATGTCGCCCGCGTCGATCTTATTCTGCACGGCGCCGACGAGGCCGAAGTCCTCGTTCTCGTTCTGACGGCCGGCGGAGGTCGGCAGCATGATCACGGCGCGGCCGCGGTCACCGACCCAGATGTACTCCATCTCCCGGTCGAGATGATGGCTCCCGTAGCGTCCCTCGGTGCGGCTCATAGCGACAGATGTTACCGACACCGAGACCTACCTCCAGGCCAGCGGCGCGTCGATGCGCTCCTACTGGAAGGTGATGCTGT